>NZ_QPEL01000064.1:0-37872 GCF_008368965.1 Bacillus sp. AY2-1
AAGCCGGGTGAAGGAACAGAAAAAACAGGTGAGGGAGTAGAAAAACCTAATTTACCAGAAAAAGGACAAGGTTCTTCTAATAATCAACAACTTCCAGCTACAGGACACAATACGAATTACGTTCCATTCATCGGTTTTATGCTTCTGTTACTAGGAATACGTTTAAGATTCATGGCTAAAAATAGCTAACAGATGTATAAAAGGCATCAGAGATATATAATCTCTGATGCCTTTTAAGTTAATACAGATAAAATGTAAATATCTATATGGAATGATAAATATTTTAAGCTTCAATTACGCTAAGCATTCTGTTTATAAATGCAGCTGCGTGTGCACGTTGTGATGGTCCTTTTGGTACGAATTGATTAAATTCATTACCTTTTACAATTCCATATCCATACACTCTTTGTACTTCTTCTTTAGCGTAAATTAAGTTTTGGTCTACGAATGGTAGTTCAACTTGTTTTGCAAAAATACCAGCGTGTTTTAGAGAACGATCAATCATAATAACAGCTTCTTCGCGTGTAATTGTAGTATTTGGATCAAATGTATTATCACCACGTCCGCGGATTATGCCTGCGCTTGCTGCACGATTAATACCGTCTCTTAAAGATGGGTGTACTTGTTCTAAGTCTGTGAACTTAGCGTTTCCACTTGGTAATTGTAAAGCACGAGTAATTAGTGTAGCAAATTCAGCACGCGTTACAAGACGTTCTGGGAAGTACTTGCCGTTCCCTTCTCCTTGCATAATGCCTCTAGCTGCTAATTGACGAATGTCTTGTTCATACCATCCACCTGTAATATCATCAGTTACGGGATTTTTTTGGTTTTCCTTATAGTATGTTTCAGTTCCTTTTAAGAAAGCATTCCATTGTCCGCGTTGAATCATAAACGCAGGGCAGTTTTTTCCTGACCAAAATTGGTGTTTTTGGACCTTATCTAGAGAAATATTTAAGTCGTTCATTAAATAAGCTGCCAATTTACGGGCATTTTCTACCGCTTTTTCATAGTTTCCATCTTGATTAACGGCAATTTCAATTCCGATAGATTCATAGTTTCCAGTTTTATTTCCAGCATGCCATCCAACTTCATTTACTGGAAGATGTTGATAAATTTCTTTATCATCTACTGTGAAATGCCAAGATGCGGCGCGATCAGCTGTTCCGCGTGCTTGATTATCTAAGAATTTTGCATGATTTAGAGCATTGGCACCTTTCGCTGTATTAGCCGTTTCGTGAATCGTAATATATTTAGGTACCATCGGGTAGCCAGGGCGAATATCGTCATTTCCTTTTGGGACAATCATTTCTTTAAATGTAACGCCATAAATATTGTTTGTTTGTAGAGCTTCCGGAGCTCTCAATAAACTATTTTTAGCAGTACGACTGTTTTTTAATAATGAAGCTTTTGTACCTTCAAATGTAGCAGAAGGTGCATAAATCCATTTTGCTGTTTCATTTATTTGGACTTTAAACCAATTTCCAGCTTGTTCAGTAGGAGTAATGACTTGTGGCTGTAGTTTCCCTTCTTCGTTAAACGATTGGAACGGAAGTGCATGTATGGAAGCTTCTTCTTTTACGATTAATTTTTGGTTAGATAGTTTATGAATCTCTTGAACTTCTAAGCTATTATCATTGTTATCTATCCATCCAGCGCCAGTTGACGTCGTTATGTAGTAAGCATTTCCTTTTTTCTTTGTCGCCGTTACGACTTGTTCTGTAATCTCGATATTCGATTTGTTTTTTAAATCATTCGCGGTATATAATGAATGTTTTTTTGAAGTGTATAGTAGGAATTGACCAGTAACCTCGATATCTTCTTCATGAGTACTATGCTCATTAACATGCTCTTTAATACTTTTAAAAACTTGATCCTCCGTATATACTTCGGCGGATTTTTCAGCACTCTCTGCAAATGAATAAGTAGGTGCAAGAACAGTTTGTAATGCAAGAGAGAGAGTTAAAACACTATAAAATTTCTTTTTCATATTTGTTTTTAACACATTAGATTATGGAATCTAGTGTTAACATTCCTCCTTTTTATATTGTATTTTCACTATGTATCAATTTTAACACTAATAAATTTTAACAAGAGAAAATCATGATGTCTATATACATGAGCGATATTCATATAAAAAGAATTATTTGAAAAAATGTAAGAAAAACAGGTAAAACCTTCTGTATTGACCTGTAAACGCCCTTCAAGTAAACTAAAGAGAGTTTGCAAATGAAAAGGTGATAATGTGTTAATTTCAATTAAAACGTTACAAGATGATCGTTTTTTACGTCCGCTACAAAATATTGGCGGCTTATTTTTTGAAGATAGTACGATTGGATTTGAACAAGAGGAAGCGAATCTGATCGTTGATATACACATTGAGGATAATGTGAAAGCATCCGCTCGATTAACGGATGTTAGCACAGGAAATGTGTATGAAGAAACATTCTCGAAAGATTTATCTGCTTTCACAGATGAAAAAGAGCGTATGAAGCAAGTGAAGCACGTTGTTTCTTATGTATATCTTTCTGTTCTTCAGCAGTTAACTGGACTTGAACAAAGCTGGGGTATTTTAACGGGAGTACGTCCGACGAAACTTCTTCATAAAATGCTTCAAAATGGTATGTCAAAGGAAGAAGCGCATCAAGAACTTCGTGAAAGTTATTTAATTCATGAAGAGAAAATTGAACTTCTTCAGCGCATTGTTGATTGCCAATTAGCAGTTGTTCCGGATTTATACCGTTTGAAAGAAGAAGTAAGTATTTATATCGGTATTCCGTTCTGCCCAACGAAATGTGCATACTGTACATTCCCGGCTTATGCGATTAATGGACGCCAAGGGTCTGTTGATTCGTTCTTAGGTGGTTTACATTATGAAGTTCGTGAAATTGGTAAGTTTTTAAAAGAAAAAGGTGTGAAAGTTACGACGATTTATTATGGCGGCGGTACACCTACAAGTATTACAGCAGAAGAGATGGATATGCTGTATGAAGAAATGTACGAAGCGTTCCCAGACGTGAAAAATGTACGTGAAGTAACAGTTGAGGCAGGTCGTCCAGATACGATCACGCCAGCAAAGCTAGAAGTGTTAAATAAATGGAACATTGACCGTATTAGTATTAATCCGCAGTCATATCATCAAGAGACACTAAAAGCAATTGGACGTCACCATACTGTAGAAGAAACAATTGAGAAATACCATTTAGCTCGTGAAATGGGAATGAACAATATTAATATGGACTTAATTATTGGTCTTCCTGGTGAAGGGTTAGATATCTTCAAGCATACGTTAGATGAAACAGAAAAGTTAATGCCAGAATCATTAACAGTTCATACGTTATCATTTAAACGTGCTTCTGAAATGACGCAAAACAAACGTAAATATAAAGTAGCAGGTCGCGAAGAAATTACAGCGATGATGCACGAAGCAGAAGAATGGACGCAAAAGCATAATTACGTACCATATTACCTATATCGTCAAAAGAATATTTTAGGTAACTTAGAGAACGTTGGTTATGCAATGCCGACGCAAGAAAGTATTTACAACATTGTCATTATGGAAGAAGTACAATCAATTATCGGACTTGGTTGCGGTGCATCAAGTAAATTTGTTCATCCGAAGACGGGGGCAATTACGCACTTCGCAAATCCGAAAGATCCAAAATCATATAACGATGGCTTTGTAAAATATACAGAAGATAAACTGAAAATTTTAGAAGAGCTATTTGTATAAGAAGGAGAGTGTTCCAAATCGGAACACTCTCTTTTTTATATTGTCAGCTTTTGTCAGTAAGGCGATATATTCGAAAAATCGCTGCTATAAATTGAATTGCGGTCGATATATTTGAAAAATCGCCAATATAATTTCATGTACCAAAGGTTTGCACGTGTTGTAAAACTATGTCGATAATAATCAGAAAAATTAGTCAAAACATTGAAGGACAATGTCTACTTATGGACGAAATGATAGATTTATGAAAGAGAAAAGGGGGAAATTGTTGGCATGTACATGACGATAGGGAGAATTTTTGATTTATCTGTTGGTAAGTATCCGAATAAAGAGGCGTTAGTGGAACCTGAAAAAAATATTCGCTGGACATATAAACAGTGGGACGAACAAATAAATAAAACGGCACACGCTTTATTAGAAGACGGAGTAAGAAAGGGAGATACGGTATCTGTTTACTTATATAACTGCCATGAATTTGTAAACGTTTACTTAGCTTGTGCGAAAATTGGTGCGATTTTTAACCCAATTAACTTTCGTTTAAAGGCGAAAGAAGTATCTTATATTCTTCAGGACGCATCCTCGAAAGTCGTTGTCTTTGAAAAAGCAGTTGAGTCAACTGTTGCTATCATTGAACGAGATTTTCCAAATACATCTTTTTGGTCTATAGAAAACGATAAACCTTCCTATGCAAGTTCCTACCATGAAAAAGTGAATGCAGCATCTCCTGAGAAAGTAAATATCGAAATTGATGAAATGGACTTTTGTTCTATGCTTTATACGAGCGGTACGACAGGTCATCCGAAAGGTGTGTTACATCGTCATCGTGAAATGGCTGAGCATAGTATGATTTGTACGTATTTCCTAAAATATAATAGAGATAGTGTGGGGCTTGTTGTTGCGCCTTTATATCACTGTGGTGAATTAAATGCCGGAATCATACCACGCATTCAAGTTGGCGGGAAGAATGTTATTTTGCATCATTTTGATACAGAAACAGTATTACATACGATTCAAGAAGAAAAGATTACGACGTTCTTTGCAGCACCGACGATGTGGAATATGTTGTTGCAAAAAGATTTAACTCAGTATGATTTAACTTCAATGAAAATTGGTATATATGGCGGAGCGGCAATGGCGCCGGCGTTAGTGAAGGAATGTAAAGAACGTCTTTATATTGACCTTGTTCAAATATACGGAATGACAGAAATGGGACCAGTTGTTGCGTTTCTCGTAGAGGAGGATCAAATTACGAAAGCTGGTTCAGCAGGCACGCCATGCTTTAGCCACGAAGTTCGTATTGTGAAACCGAACGAGGAGGCACCGGCAGAACCAGATGATGTATTACCTCCTTATGAGGTGGGAGAAATTATTTTACGTGGCCCAACTATGATGGCTGGCTATCATAATCGCGAAGAGGCAAATAAAAAATCGATGTATAAAGGATGGTATCATTCTGGTGATTTAGGATACTTCGATAAAGATGGTTATTTATTCGTTGCAGATCGCGTTGATGATATGGTAATTAGCGGTGGTGTAAATATTTACCCTCGTGAAATTGAAGATTTCCTTCATAGTCATCACGGTATATTAGATGTGGCGGTACTTGGTGAGCCAGATGAATTATGGGGAGAGCGTGTGGTGGCAGTTATTGTGAAGAAAGATGAAACAATAACAGAAGCTGATTTAGAAACGTATTGCAAAGAAAGTGATGAACTAGCAGATTATAAACGTCCGCGTCATTATTTATTTGTAGATGAACTCCCTCGTAATGCGAGCGGGAAGTTGCAGAAGTTTGTGCTGAGGGAGTCACTGAAAGGTGCGAAAAAATAGAAAATGAAGGATACCCCATATCTATGGGGTTTTCGTCTCTTTTTCTGTAAGAGATTAAACAGAAGAAACAATATCTTTGTTAATTCTTAAATGTCCTGTTCTTTTGTAGAGGTTGGGAATTAAGTAAATATCAATCACTTTATATTTACTTAATTCTCATTTCTTCTTGGTGAAGGTTAATTAGCGCATTTGAAATAAGGTGGAAAAACAAAATGGATGTAATGTCCAAAAAGAAAAGACACCTTAAGGTGCCTCTCTCCGACTTGAACCATTTCATTTCATACGAATCGGAATCTATCCGTATTACCATTACCCCTTTGTTATGAGTGTAAACACACACTATAAAGCAGAATCGTCTATATACACTAGATTGTTAGTTCACAAAAGACAAGAGATTTGAGATCAATATCGAAGTGACGCCACATCCCCTATAATAATTGATATGTTACGCCTTTTAAAAGAATCTGCTTTATAGAACGTGCCCACAAGTTATATTTTACTACATGTAATATTCATTTAGTGTATTTTTTAATGAATATGTATAATTACATAAACTGTATGAAAAAAAAGAGAGTATACTCTAACATTTTGTAATAAAGATAAAGCCCGCTTACGGAATAGGGGGCTTTTCTTACTTTTTATAGATATTTATTCCAATTATATTATCAGATGAATCTAAACGAATATAAACGTCAGCTGATAAAAGGTGTGCATTATATATTCGTTGTTTATATGTTGATATCTCGAAGCGTTTTCCATTTAATTCACATTCTAGAATAATCATATCGCCATGTTCTTTCCAATTTATTAATTTAGCAGTTGTATTCATATAAACCTCCTCTGAATCATTTTATGAAAATTAATAGAGATAGTGTGAGAAAGGAGTTTATATAACAAAAAAAGACACCTTAAGTGTCTTTTTTGATTACTATAAAAGTCGTTGAATGAAATAGGTTTCTATTTTTATTTGCGTGAAAAACCTTCTTCATCAAGGTATTCCGCAGCTTCTGGATAAGAGTTGAATGTACCGTCTAAGTTTACACCAGCGTACACGTTCCACATGTCATCCTCTGAAATAAGAGTAAGAATATGACCATCTTCGTTCTGCCATTCTTCTTCTTTCGCAGGTTCTACAGGTGCTACTACTTCTTCTTGTGATAGAAGGTCAATTGATTTCTCAATTACTGAACGTAACTCTTCTGCTGAAAACTCGCGGATGTTAACCATACCTTTATCATCCGTTTTGTAACCTTTAATACCGCTTGCATACACAAATCCATTTCCATTTGGGTGTAAATGAAATACAACGTTCTTTTTATCTAAACGACTTTCTTCAAAGTGGAAGTTTACACGTTTTAATGATACGTTCTTTCTTTCTAGTTCTGGGAAAGATTCAATAATCGATAATTTTTCTTCAAAAGTTAGCATAGTGCCTCCAAGTATATAGTAAAAGATTTAATTTGTTCATTATAGCATAGTTGCAATTGTTTCCAAAGATAAGGGGGAAACTTTTCATTAAATCCGTTTACGTCACGAGAATGTAAAAAGTGAGCTAACGAATGTATCTTTTTAGGTGTACAATGGAACATGGACTTTATACAAAGGTGGTTTTTTTATGTTTCAAAAAATAGCAAAGGAATGTTTAGCAGGATTTACTGTTGCGATTGTTGCGTTACCACTTGCGATTGCATTTGGTATTGCCGCGACAGGAACGTCTGAGGGAGCGCTTGTTGGATTATATGGTGCGATTTTTGCAGGTTTATTCGCAGCGTTATTTGGCGGGACACCTGGGCAAGTAACGGGGCCAACTGGACCAATTACCGTTATCGCAACTGGAGTTATTGCGACGCACGGGTTAGAGGCAAGTTTTATTGCCTTTATGATGGCAGGATTATTTCAAATTTTATTCGGTGTATGTAAGCTCGGTTCTTACGTTCGATATATTCCGTATCCTGTCGTTTCAGGATTTATGAATGGTATTGCATTAATCATTATTTTAGGTGAAATAAAGCATGTACAAAATAGTTTTCTACTTGTTGTGTTAACGATTATTGTAATGATTGTTTCTGGCAAATGGATTAAGGCGATTCCGTCTAGTTTAGTAGCACTAGTCGGTGTGACAGCTTTGCTTCCTTTATTTTCTTCTCTACTCGAAGGACTTGCAGTAAAGTTACCGATTATCGGAAATCTTTCACTAAATAAAGTAATTGAAAAGATTGGAACCATTCCAGAAGCGATGCCTACGCTTCATATTCCATCTTTAAGTGGAACAGGAATAGCAGCACTTATTTTACCAGCGCTTAGTATTGCTTTATTAGGATCGATTGACTCGTTGTTAACATCGGTCGTAATGGATAATGTGACTGGTACGCGTCATAAAAGTAATAAAGAGCTTGTTGGACAAGGTATCGGTAATATGATGAGCGGATTGTTTGGCGGATTAGCAGGTGCAGGTGCGACTGTAAGATCTATTGTGAATATAAGAAGTGGTGGTAAAACGGCACTTTCGGCATGTATGCATAGTGTTATCTTATTTATTTTTATTATGGGTCTTGGTTCGGTCGTACAATATATTCCACTTGCTGTATTATCAGGTATTTTAATTTTAACTGGTATTGGAATGTTCGATTGGGAAAGCATGAAAAAGATGCATGTCGCTCCTAAAGGTGATGTCGTTGTTATGCTCGTAACGATGATTGTAACGGTGAAGTTCGATTTAATGATTGCCGTTGCATTCGGTATTATTCTTTCGTTCATCATATATATGGTGAAATGTAAAGAACGTAAAACTTCTATCGTAAAAGAAAGAGAAGAAACGTATACAATTCAAGGACCGCTCTCTTTCCTATCAGTAGATCGTATTTTCTCTACTTTACAAGATGTGAAGTCACCAGTTGTATTACGTATGAAAGATGTGCGTTATATGGATGTATCAGGAGCTATGGCATTATTAAATTTTGTTGAGCAATCAAATAAAGTAGGGGCAAGTGTAAAGCTTGAGCAAGTACATCCAAGTATTGAAAAAACAATTGTAGTAATGGCAAGCGATGAACAGAAAGAGCAATTGAAAATCTTAAGTGTTTAGATGGCAATTAGAATATCTCACAACTTTACATAAATTATAATGTAGAGTTGTGGGATATTCTTATAATGTTTTTAGTAATATGTATCGCAGTGATAGAGAGGAAGAGCTCTTTTTGCGTAACAGAAACGGTTATAATGTGTACATATATATAATGGAAGGAATTAGAAAAAGATTGTGAAGAGATAGGTTTGAATTGGTTCTGTTTTCTATTTTGAAAAAAAAACCAAGTATTCAACCTATAATAAATTTGTTATGATAACCAATGGGATAAAGTGAATCCCTATCGTTTAAAACAATATGTTTGAGAGTATATGTATAAAAGAAAAGAGAAAAAATATGAATAAAACATTTGTAAAAGGAGCAGCAATTTTAACCATTACAACTTTTTTGTCGAAATTGCTTGGTAGTTTTTTTCAAATTCCATTACAAAATATTGCAGGAGATGAAGTGCTAGGTATTTTCCGCCTTGTTTTTCCTGTATATATGATTGCTCTTACATTATCGGTAGCCGGAGTTCCACTTGCAATTTCGAAACTAATTGCAGAGTTGAACGAAAAAAATAAGCAAAAGGAAATTGCGAAATTATTTAAATCAGCGTCAATTATAGGGATAGCATTTGGCGTTTTCGGCTGTTTAGTCATTGTATTATTTTCTATTGAAATTGCAAATATGCTCGGTGGACAAGAAACTAGAATGCCGTTGCTTATTACTTCATTAGCATTACTCATTGCGCCATACATGGCGGTGTATAGAGGGTATTTCCAAGGTTTCGGTGATATGAAACCAACAGGAGTATCACAAGTCATTGAGCAATTTGTCCGTGTGTTTTTTATGTTAATAATTGCTTACATACTAGTATCGTGGGATAAGAGTAATACTGTTATTACTAGTGGTGCGATGGTTGGCTCTTTTCTTGGAGTCATTAGTTCGCTTATATATTTGCGTATAAAATATAATAGAAGTCCATACTACAATAAAAGCAATTCCTATTCGCTCCGAGATTTAAGAGAAAACGGCAAAAAGATATTGCGGGTATCGATCCCAATCGCTATCGGAGCTTTATCAATGCCGCTTTTAAATTTAGTAGACTCGCTTACAATACCGCATGTATTACAAGGATCATCAACAGAAATTCAAGAACAATTTGGAATATACAGTCGCGGTTTTGCATTCACGCAAATAATTGTTATTTTTGCAAGTGCAATTGTATTTCCGTTAATACCACTCTTAACTTCCGCATTGGCCAAAAGAGATATAAATTTGGCGAAAATAACAATTCAAAATACAAATCGACTAGCGCATGTTTTGACAGCACCATTAACAGTATGGTTGATGGCATTAACAGTACCGTTAAATGTCGGATTGTTCACAGACGTAAAAGGCAGTAGTATGTTAACAGTTATGATTGGCAGTTCGTATTTTACTGCGGTTATGGTATTATCAATAGGTGTTTTACAGGGGATTAATCGTTCTGCACAAGCTGCATGGATTGTTATTGGCGCGAGTTGTGTGAAAGTCGTGTTAAACATTATGTTAGTGCAGAAGTTTGGCATAGATGGAGCGGCGTATAGTACATTAATTACTTACGTATTGATTTGTATTGTAAATCATTTGTATATTCGAAGCTATATTGCCTATTCTATTCATTTCAAAAACTTTTTCGGTGTGCTAGCAATAGCATGTATTTTCGGACTAGGATTGTATGAACTATGTAATGTGATAGATGTTACATCTTCAAGAATTATGACGTTATTATTCAGCGGTATAGCATTAAGTATTACAACCATTTTGTATGGTGTATGTGCTTTGAAATTAAAATGGATATCAATGAAAAAAATACCATTTTTGAAAAGATAAATATAGAAATTTAATTTTTTATTAAAATTCATATGAGCTGATAAAGAGGAAACTATGTAGGGTATTAAGTGTTTAGGTAAGGAATGGGTACCAGTTTATGTTAGATGAAATAAACGGTTACCTAGTTTTGGAGGAGATTTAGGGTGCGTTTAGTCTTATCAGGATATTATGGTTTTTATAATGTTGGAGACGAGGCGATTCTACAATCAATTATTGAATCGTTAAGTAAAGAGAACCCGGATATAGAACTAGTAGTACTATCAAATGATTCTAAATATACAAAGGAAAGGTATGGTGTAGAATCGGTAGATCGCTGGAATATAAAAGCTGTTTATCATGCAATCAAAAACAGTGATGGAGTTATTAGCGGTGGCGGGAGCCTTCTTCAAGATCAGACAAGTACGAAGAGTATTCTATATTATACGGGTATTATGGGACTCGCTCGATTATTAAAAAAGCCATATTATATTTATTCACAAGGAATAGGTCCAATTACAAAAGGATATAATCGTCTATTGGTAAAATGGAACTTGTCAAAAGCTTCCTATGTATCAGTTCGAGATGAAGATTCGTTTTTATATTTAAAAGAACTTGGCATAAAAAACGATATTGAAATTGTTCCAGACCCTGTTTTAACATGGAAACGGACAAAACAATCGGATTGGTTGCAAAAGCATTCGATACATGGAAAAGTAATCGCGGTTAGTGTGCGTTATTGGAATTCAAAAGAAGATTATGTAAAAAAATTAGCTACGGCATTAAAAAAATTAAAGCAAGAAGGATACCAAATTCTATTTGTTCCAATGCATGAGCCATTTGATCAAAAAGCTTCGCGTGAAGTAGTAGACTTAATGGGAGAAGAGACGTATATGCTTCCATATAAAATGGATATCGACGAGAAAATATTCATTTTATCACAATGTTCATTACTAATTGGTATGCGTCTTCATGCACTTGTTTTTTCTGCTGTAGCCAAAACTCCAATGGTCGGGATTTCGTACGATCCGAAAATTGATTCGTTTTTAAGTCAAGTGAATCAGCCAGTTATAGGAAGTGTGGATGGCGAATGGAGTGCGCAGTATTTATATGAAATTGCGAAAAAGCAATTAATGCAACAAGGAACTGTGGAGCAAGAGTTACAATTAATAATAGATGAGCTTCGGTTGCAAGGCAAACAGGCAACAAAGAAACTCATTGATCATATGGAAAAAGACACTTTATTAAAAAAGTAAAGTGTCTTTTGTTTTGAATTTAATGAAAATTATAATTATAAAAACGTTTTATTTTAATTCCTATTTATTATGCTAAAATGATTGTGATTATTATATAATCAAATTTGTGATAATAAATTCGTAGATTACGAGGAGGATAACCTTGAAGACTTTTTCAAAAGGTATAACAGCAGTGGCATTAACGGGATCATTACTTTTAACTCCTATTTCAAGTTATGCGGCAAATGATGATATTACAGGACATATGTTTGAGACGCATATGCGCTCACTTATTACTAAAGGAGTTTTAATGGGGTATGGTGAGAATGTATATGCGCCTGATAAATTAGTAACAAGAGCAGAGTTTGCTACATTCATAGCAAGGTCTTTAAATTTACCGAAAGCTGATTCGAATTTCGAGGATGTGCCGAAGACTTACGGTTTATATGATGGTGTAAGTAGAGCATATGGAGCGAAAATTATTAATGGTCGTACGAACGAGACGTTCTCACCAAATGATGTGATTACACGTGAAGAAATGTCGATAATGGTAAAGCGAGCGTTAGACTATAAAAATATTAAAGTAGCTGTAAGTCCGCTTACCTTTACTGATAAAGATAGTATTAACTATAAAGAGCATGTACAAGTTATGGTGGCTACTCAAATTATTAAAGGGTATCCAGAAGATAATACATTTAGACCACATTTATCAGCTACAAGAGGGATGGCTTCAGCTATGTTGGATCGTATGCTTCAGACGATTGAAAAAAACGGAAATAGCAATCCTGTAGAAACTAAGAAATATGTTGTGACAAATGTAAGAGAAAACGGAACAGAGCAAGAAGTAGAGCGCTATAATACGTATAAAGAAGCAGTTACGGCTGCTCAAAATAAAGGTATGAATGCGGTAAAATACGAGAACGAATTTTTATGGATTAAAGATGGTTTTGCAAGTGCGAAAAGAATAACTGGGCAAAACATCATTAATATTTATGATGAGAATTTGTCAACAGTATATACGTATATTCAGTATGGAACAGAATTGAAAGTTTTAGAAGTTGGCGAAGATCGTGTGAAAGTTCAACTTTCTGGTTTGACAGGTTATGTGAAGAAGAATGAAATCACTTTAATTCCTACAAATGAAATGAAACAGTCGTCTTATTATGTGAAATCAGATGGATATTTATACCATAAATATTATACATATAATACAAGTTCACCTGGATATACAGAATTTAGATATGGTGTGGCACCTTCTTTCATGAAGCAAGGACAGCAAATGTATAGTGTAGATGGAAAAACATTTGGAGATGAAACTTTCTATCAATATTTCAATTATTTATCATTACGTTCGAAAACAAATTATACAGCTGAACAACTAGATAGTTATGTGAAATCGATTAAGCCAGACTCTCCATTAATTGGTTTAGGAAAGAAATTTAAAGAAGTAGAAAGCAAGTATAATGTAAATGCATTATTCTTATATTCATTAGCAATCCATGAAAGTTATTATGGAACAAGCGCTCTTGCAAAAGATAAAAATAATTTATTTGGTTTAAAAGCAACAGACGATAGTCCATATGGTAACGGGGAAGCATTTAATTCAAAAGAAGATTGTATTGAACATGCAGCAAAATTATACATGAATGAAGGATATTTAAATCCAGGACATTGGCGTTATACAGCAACATATACAGGTGATAAAGCTGCTGGTTTAAATGCGAAATATGCATCTGATGCGAACTGGGGTAAAAAAGTAGCGGGGCATATGAACCGTTTTGATTCTTATTTAGGTAAAAAAGAATACAACAAGTATAAACTTGCACGTGTGATGAATAACGTAGAAGTGAAAAAGAATCCTAGTATATCAAATGAGCGACTGTATCGTTTGAATACAAATGTAGTTGTCACAGTTACTGGTGAAGAAATAATAAATGGAAAAGCGTGGATTAAAGTTATTTCAGATAATCCTACTGTAACTGAAGCGTATATTGCAAAAGAAAGCCTAGAGTACGTAAAACATTAATTAAATAAAAAAGAAGGTGCTACTGACATTTCGTAGCACCTTCTTTCTATTCAATTTCAAAATCAACAATGATGTAAGCTAGTATAACAACGAAGAAAATACTAACGGCTGGCGCTGTTAATACGTGGCCAGACATAAAACCAATGCCAAGTGATAGAACGAGTGTGCTCGCTAATAGCATATACTTTACTTTCATGATTTTCTTAAAGTTTGTGATCATGCTGATGAATAATTTAATACCAAAGTATAGAAGTGGTAGTAAGTAAATAAGGAAACCGACAATGCCAAAGGCGAAAAATAGGTCATGGAAGTCCATTTCAATTAATTTAATTTTATCTGTGTAGTTACCAGCGTAACCCATTCCGAATAGTTTTTGTGAAAGCGGTGCGTCTTTATAGTATTGTTTGTATGTTTTTAAGAATTTGTCGCGATCACTATAAATTAAACTTTTCACTTCAGAATCTGTAAGTTCACCTTTTGCATGTTTTTTTGCATCTTCTGGATCTTCTTTAATTACTTTTCCTTCTTTTCGATCTTTCTCTTCTTGTACTGATTTTTTGTATTCGTATATTTGCATGTGAATGCCCATATTTTTTGCGATAGGAGTATGCGGTGTAAGAGCAATTAAACCTCCTAGTATAACTGCGGCAATAATGGTATTTACAATATGTGTAAATACCTTTCCTTCTTTTTTACGATTTATCATGTATTCAATGAATGAGAAGAAAAGTGCTACGCCTAATGTAATAACAATTGCGCCATATCCGACTTTCGTTCCGACCATAATACTTGCATACATCGCAAGTATTGTTGGAATCCAGTAATATATTTTCGAGAAAGAAGTTGTTTTATGTATCGAATATAAGACAATGATTGGGAACATAATGGCGAAAAGAGAACTTAAATCATTTCCAGCGAAGAACCAACCTCTTGAACCGATTTTTGAGTGAGGATAGCTTGGGAAATCTGTTCCAGTTTGCATTGCGACAATCATTGTAATGCTTAAAATTAAAGTTGCATATAAGAAATATGTAATGATTTTATGAAATACATACTCTTTATTTTTTAGCTCTTTAAAGGCGATAATATATCCAAACAGTAGCACAATTGGATATATGCTCTTTAAGATGAATTTAACTTCTTCTCCAAATGAAACTGGAGATTTAACCATCATATTATTTACAAGACCGATTGCGAGTGCGATTCCGAGTAAACATAAATAGAGGATGTACTTTTTCGCATCTTGTTGTTTGTGATGAAGAAGTAGGTATCCTAATGCAAGAAGCATAAAGGCGAAACGGACTACAACTCCAACTGTTGCGTTCATGTGTAATATATAGATTGAAAAAGATGTTAATAAATCTAAAATTGGTTGAAACACAATGAATAGCAATAGGAAATGTGGGAAGTAGTTATCCGTTTGTTTCAACTTAGTAACCATATGTTCCTCCAGTTCTTCATTCCTTTATTACAACACCCAAAAGATGGGTATAAAGCCTTTTTTACATAGTAAGGCGAATGAATTTCAATATTTGTTTTTTATCAAACTTAAGAATACACCATTTCATTGTAATGGTAAATAGATGAAAAGCATGGATAAACCGACTTTAATTTCTATATTTTTCAACGGAATTGTATGTTTTATACGATATATGTACAAATTGCGAGATTATTAGACAGAAAATTAAGAAAAAAGAAGGATTTTTCAGTGGTTTTCTATAATTATATAAGTATAATCTTTATGGAGAAAAGAGGGGTATATATAATGGAAATAACAAGTAAAACAGAATCTGTCGTTGTGAAATATGAAGGCCACGTTGCAACGGTTATGGTCAATCGTCCAGAGGTGTTAAATGCGTTAGATGAGCCGACATTAAAAGAGTTATTACAAAAGTTGAAAGAAGTAGCGGAAAGTTCTGTGCATATCGTTGTGTTATGCGGGAACGGCCGTGGTTTTTCTGCGGGTGGGGATATTAAATCGATGCTTTCAAGTAATGATGAAAGTAAGTTCGATGGTATTATGAATACCATTTCTGAAGTTGTCGTGACATTATATACGATGCCGAAGCTTGTTATTAGTGCAATTCATGGACCAACTGCAGGTCTTGGATTAAGTATTGCGTTAACAGCTGATTATGTAATGGCGGATATATCATCTGTTATTGCAATGAACTTTATTGGAATCGCTTTAATTCCAGATGGAGGCGGTCATTTCTTCCTTCAAAAGCGCGTCGGTGAAAATATGACGAAGCAAATTATTTGGGAAGGTAAGAAATTATCAGCGACAGAAGCGCTTGATATCGGCTTAATTGATGAAGTAATCGGCGAAGATTTCCAAACGGCTGTGAAGCAAAAAATTAATGAATGGTCACAAAAACCGATTAAAGCAATGATTCAAACGAAGCAAATTTTATGTGAAGTAAATCGCTCTAATTTAGAGCAAACATTGCAATTAGAAAAGCGTGGTCAATATGCAATGAGACAAACAGCGGATCATAAAGAAGGAATTGCTGCGTTTTTAGAGAAACGTTTACCAGCATTTAAAGGGGAATAAAGTTTGTCCATTCCTCATGAGTAGCTCGTTAATTCGGGATAAAGGGGAGAAAGTGCTAACACATTTTAGTATAATTGTGTTAGCACTTTTTTTTAAGGAGTAATACATGAAGAGAATGATCGGTGTTATCACTATTATTTTGCTTACATATTCTGCTTTGCATAGTACACCATCTTTGGCAGTTCGGACTGCGTTATTTTTTGAGGGACATCCAAGTGTTGCGTTTTCTGGTGGGGTGACGAAAGAAAAAGATGTGAAAAAAGAAGCGATTCCAGATGAGTACCAAACTCTATATGGTAAGGAAGAAAACTCAGAGCACTATTTCTTTCCGCATGTAAGAGCACATGAATCAGGAATTGATATGTTAAGTGCATGCGTGAAGAAAAAATGGTTTTTCTATAAAGCAGAGCTCGGGTGTTATTAAATATAGGAGGATGAATGATGTCAGCATATAACAAGTTAGTAAGAGATCGTGTTCCAGAGAAGATTTTAATGTCTGGAAAAACGTATACCGCACAAAAATTAACAGGTCAAGCATACATACAAGCTTTAGCGAAAATTGGAACGGAAGAAATTCGTGAATTTGCTTCTATGAAAGAACGCGAACATGCGCTAGATTCTCTTGCGGATGCACTAGAAGTAATCATTTCATTAGCACGTGCGGAAGGTGCATCAATTGAAGATGTGGAACGCCTTCGTAAGAAAAAAGAAGTAGAGCGCGGTGGATTTGAAAGAGGGATTTATTTATTAGATGTCTCGGAAGAATAGTTTAATAGGAAAAGCATAGCGTTAATGAGTAACGCTATGCTTTTTTGTTGCAATGAAGCTAATAATGAAGAAAATAGCTGTTAATATCCAGCCGATTGTAATAGAAGTAGTAGTATGAACGGCATAAGAAACTTGTAAACAAAATAATGATGCTAAAAACCAAATGAGTGCAATGTGTATATATTTTTTTGATATATTCATATTTCAGGACTCCTTTTGTATACTAAAAAGAATTTTACTACAATTTAGAAAATTAAGCTATATAAGTAGAGGTTTTCTGGTGAATTTTGTATACTGAATAGTAGAGAAAATGAGGAGGAAACGACAATGGCACATCATGCGAGAGAAACGATGGAACTTATTAAGGAGCTTGTCTCTATTCCGAGTCCGTCTGGAAATACAGCAAAAATTATTGATTTTATTGAAAACTATGTCAGTGAGTGGAATGTAGAAACGAAACGTAACAATAAAGGCGCTCTTATTTTAACGGTAAAAGGGAAGAATGATGCGCAGCACCGCTTATTAACGGCACACGTTGATACGTTAGGTGCGATGGTGAAAGAAATTAAGCCTGATGGTCGCCTGAGTCTTTCTATGATTGGTGGATTTCGCTGGAACTCTGTAGAAGGAGAATATTGCGAAATTGAAACATCAAGTGGCAAGACGTATACAGGAACGATTTTAATGCATCAAACATCTGTACATGTATATAAAGATGCAGGTGAAGCAAAACGCGATGAGAAAAATATTGAAGTTCGTATTGATGAGCGCGTATTTTCAGCTGATGAAGTACGCGAATTAGGAATTGAAGTAGGAGACTTCGTTTCATTTGATCCGCGCGTTCAAATTACAGAGAGTGGATACATAAAATCACGTCATTTAGATGACAAAGTAAGTGTTGCGATTTTATTAAAATTAATTAAAAGATTACAAGATGAAAACGTAACATTACCATATACGACGCATTTCTTAATTTCTAATAATGAAGAGATTGGATACGGTGGTAATTCTAATATTCCAGAAGAAACTGTTGAATACTTAGCAGTTGATATGGGAGCGTTAGGTGATGGACAAACATCTGATGAATATACAGTATCTATTTGTGCAAAAGACTCTAGCGGCCCGTACCATTACGCTTTACGTAAACATTTAGTAGAGCTTGCGAAAACGAATCATATTGAATATAAAGTAGATATTTATCCGTACTACGGATCTGATGCATCAGCTGCGATTCGTGCGGGATTTGACGTGAAACATGCGTTAATTGGAGCGGGTATTGATTCTTCTCACGCATTTGAACGTACACATGAAAGTTCTATTGCGCATACAGAATCATTAGTGTATGCATATGTAATGTCTAATTTAATTGAAGAATAATTTCATAGATAATAGAGAGCTGATTAAAAATATTATTTTTAATCAGCTTTTTATTTGGCGAAGCGATTAGGAGACATGTTCTAATCGCTTTTTTAGCCCGCTATTTGTGGGCTGATTAAAGTTTTATTTTATATACATTCATTATAAGTTATATATATACGATTTTTGTTATACGGCCGGAAACGTGTTTACTATAGATATATAATGTTATACACTATGAAAGGAATTAATTAATAGTTAATATGTTTTAGTTAGCTTGATTAAAAAAATTGTATGAATATGAAGTTTTGAGAGGAGATTTATTTTTCATGAAGTACAAAGCAATAGCCGCAGGTTTATTAGCAGCAAATTTACTAGCACATCCAATTAGTAGTTTAGCAGAAACGAAGAAATTTCCTGATGTTTCAGATAGTGCGTGGTCGAAAGACGCAATTTATTATTTAGTAGAGAGAAATGTAATTAACGGTATGCCAGATGGTAACTTTATGCCATACGGAAATTTAACACGTGCCCAGGCAGCAAAGATTATCGCAACAGCAATTGGGGCTAAAGTAGATCCAAATGCAAAGCCGTCTTATAATGATGCAAAAAATAGTTGGGCAGCTTCATTTATTGCAGCCATGGAAAAAGAGAATATTATTAAAGGGCGAGAACCAGGAGTATTTGATCCTGAAGGAAAAGTAACTCGTGCTGAAATGGCAGCTATGCTTGTAAGAGCATATAATCTGAAGAGCAAAGTAACAGGACCAGTTCCTACAAAATTCGCTGATTTAGAGAATCATTGGGGTAAAGAAGAAGTTAATATTTTAGTAGAATTAAAACTTTCTTTAGGTACAGAGAATGGCTGGAAACCGAATGATTCTATTACGCGTGAACAAGCAGCTCAGCTTACTGCGCAAACAGATAAATTTAGCAAGAATAGTGATCGTCCAGTAGAAACAAAGAAAATGTACATAGATAGAAAATTCATTACATATCACGCACCATCATTAAGTTCTGGGATTAGTGCAAATCAGCATAATCCACAAATGGTTGAAATTAAAGAAGAACGAGATGGATGGATCAAAATTGCAACAAGTAAAGGTGATAAATGGACACCTTTAGTAGAGAAAACAGAAG
This sequence comes from Bacillus sp. AY2-1, assembly GCF_008368965.1. NCBI lineage: Bacteria > Bacillati > Bacillota > Bacilli > Caryophanales > Bacillaceae > Bacillus > Bacillus sp. AY2-1. The sequence goes on from NZ_QPEL01000064.1 coordinate 19,555, forward strand.
TTATTAATGAAGGATTCACTACTTATGCAGAAGCTTCTTCTTCTTCAAAAGTAATGGGAACACATAACGCACAACAAGTAACTGTTATTGAAGAGAACGGCAGCTGGATTCGTATCCGCATGGGCGCTGGTTTCCAATGGGTTAATAAAAATCAATTAAATCCAGTGAAGCAAGGTAACTTCTTAGAAGGAAAAGCTATTATCATTGATCCAGGTCATGGCGGAGTTGATTCAGGTAATCCAGGTTATTATGAGAAAGAAAGTGAAACTGTATTAGATGTATCACTACGATTACAGAAGATATTTGAGAAAAAGACACCATTTACTGTGTTATTCACTCGTACAGATGATACACGTCCAGGAACAAGTGCTTCTGATTCTTTAAAGAAACGTGTAGAATTTGCTCAAAAAAATAATGGGGATATTTTTGTAAGTATTCATGGTAATGGCACGGAAGAGAAAAATGGACAAGGTACAGAAACGTTCTATTATGAATCAGCGACAGCAAGAGGAACAAATCCTAACGTATCAGAAAGTCGTTTACTAGCAGAAAAAATTCAAGAGCGTCTTGTAGATGCACTGGGAACAAAAGATCGTGGTGTGAAAAAAGGCGATTTATACGTAATTAGAGAAAATACAATGCCAGCTGTATTAGCAGAATTAGCATTTGTAGATAATAAAAGTGATGCAGATAAAATAGCTACACCAGCGCAAAGACAAAATGCAGCGGAAGCTATTTATCAAGGTATTTTAGATTACTATGAAGAAATGGGTAACAACGTGTCTTCTTTCCGTTAATAAATAATAAGAGATTGCCATTGGCAGTCTCTTTTATTTATTAACGTTTCTCTTTATTTCCGGCATATGATATCATTTAATTTTATATATAAAAAAGTATTTGAGTAATTGTAATCATAACAATTTTAAACGATAGAGGATGATAATAGATTGAATAATCATAGTAAAACACCTGCCTGTATATATACGTATGCATTTCGTGAGGAGGAGCGTGCTTTATGTTACTTGGAAATGCGCTCGTTCTTTGGAATGGAGTCCCACGTTAATATTTTAAAAAGTGATGTCAAAATTGACCCGAGTAGAAGTGCGTTTATGAAAGAGCGCGTTGAGGTTATGTATGAAGGGGACGACTTAGAAAGCATTTTAAAACAAGTGGAACAAATTGATTTGGCGGGAGCGACATTTAAAGTTATTTTCGTTAAAATCAATGACCTCGTTGGGGAGAATAAAATTGAATATGGAGAAAGACGTCTTATTGAACGAGACCTTGGCATGCATATCGAAGGAGAAGCGGATGTTCGTAATCCAGAGCGTGTATTCGGGATTGTTCCTCTTGGAGGACGCTGGTACTTCGGGCACTATGTAGAAAGCGAACCAGTTTGGTATCATCACATAAAAAAACCGCATAGCTATTCGACATCACTTAGCACACGTGTTGCGAGATCAGTTGCAAATATCGCTGTACCAAATCCAGAGGGAGTACGAGCAATTGACCCGTGCTGCGGTATTGGAACAGTAGTAGTAGAAGCACTTTCTATGGGGATTAATATCGTTGGTAGAGATATAAATCCACTTGTAGTTCTTGGAACGAGAAAAAACATCGCACATTTTGGATTTGAAGGAACAGTAACAAAAGGACCAATTGAAGAAATTACTGAGAACTACGACGTTGCAATTATCGATATGCCGTATGACTTATTTACGCATGCCACACCAGAAGACCAACTATCAATTCTCTCAAGTGCACGCCGCATTGCTAAAAAGGTAGTCGTTGTCACGATGGAAACAATGGACGACATGATCCATGAAGCAGGATTTGAAATTACAGATCGCTGTATTACAAGAAAAGGGTCATTTACTAGACAGATTCTTGTTTGTGAATAAGAAAGGAAGGTCACCCGTTTGGGTGACCTTTTTTGTTTGTATTGATGTGTAATTGGTTGGTGGTTTAGGTAGATGAACTAGCGAAATTTGTCGGTAAGTCGATATTGCATGTCGAATCGCCGATAAATTTAAAAAATCGCTGATATATTGTGTTGAATCGCTGATATATTCCGAGAATCGCCGATATCGTTATATTAGAATATTACTGTTCTTTTAATTTCTCTTGTTGTGCAAGTAGTAAATTGCGCAAGATGTGTCCGCGGTAACTTTCTAGTTTTCGTCCTTCATGATAGCGCACACCTAATTTTTTTAATTCAGCTACGTACCAGCCTTTTGTTCCGTAGTACATTGGATCACTTCCTTTTTGCTTTTGAACAGTATATGTTGGGGGTGGAAGTAACTTTCCAGTGAAAATAATAAGACTGGTTGTATCAAGGGGCTCCATAACATAGCCTCTGGACAGTGTATAAAAAAATAGACAGTACTGTATGCTTTTTTACACAATGTATACAAATTTATATCCTATGCGTTGGCATGATATTTGCAATAAAAAGAGTATCAACATATAGGGGAGAGATAGAAATGAAGGTTAGTAAAGTGTACACAACAATTGATGCTCACGTAGCTGGGGAACCGCTTCGAATTATTACAGGCGGCATGCCGGAAATAAAAGGAGACACGCAGCTAGAAAGACGCGCATACTGCATGGAACATTTGGATCATCTTCGCGAAATTCTTATGTATGAACCGAGAGGACATCACGGCATGTACGGTTGTATCATTACTCCGCCTGCGAGTGCTCACGCTGATTTTGGCGTATTATTTATGCACAACGAAGGATGGAGTACGATGTGTGGTCATGGCATTATTGCTGTTATTACAGTCGGAATTGAAACAGGCATGTTTGAAGTGACAGGTGAGAAACAACAGTTCATTATTGATAGCCCTGCTGGGGAAGTCATTGCGTATGCAACATATAACGGGAGCGAAGTAGAGTTCGTATCATTTGAAAATGTTCCTTCTTTTGTATATAAGAAAGACGTTCCTATTAAAATAGATGACTATGAATTTCAAGTAGATATCGCGTTTGGCGGAGCTTTTTATGCAGTAGTAGACTGTAAAGAATTTGGCTTGAAAGTCGATTTCAAAGACTTATCTGCTATTCAAAAGTGGGGCGGTAAAATTAAGCACTACATTGAGAGCCAGATGGAAGTGAAGCATCCACTTGAAGAAGATTTAAAAGGAATATACGGCGTTATTTTCTCAGATGAACCGAAAGGAGGGGGCGCAACTTTACGAAATGTAACGATTTTCGCTGATGGACAAGTAGATCGTTCTCCTTGCGGCACAGGAACTTCCGCAAGAATCGCAACGCTTTTTGAAAAAGATGCCTTACAAAAGGGAGAAATTTTCGTCCACGAATGTATTACTGACGGGGAATTCGAGGGGGAAGTATTGTCGGTAACCGCAGTAGATACATATGAAGCTGTCGTTCCGAAAGTAACGGGGCATGCATTTATTACAGGATTTCATCAGTTCGTTGTAGACCCAAGAGATGATTTAAATCGAGGGTTTTTGTTAGGATAGAAGGAGGAGGTGGAAAGATATGCTAGTCATAAGCGCGAACGAACAACGAAACTTAGTAAATATGAACGAAGTCATTGAATACGCGGCGCTTGCTTTAAAAGAATTTTCCGCAGAAAGAACGATCACACCAATTCGAGGCTCATTGCCATTTGCGAACGAGAAAAATACGGCATTAATTATGCCCTCAGTAGCGGAAGGGCTTGAGGCACTTGGCTTAAAAGTAGTAACAGTAGTCCCAGAGAACAAAAAGATAGGAAAGAAAACGATAAACGGGATTGTGATGCTATCAGACTTTCAAACGGGAGAACCGCTCGCACTTTTAGAAGGATCCTACTTAACCATGATTCGAACAGGCGCCTTATCAGGAGTAGCGACAAAATATTTAGCTCGTCATAACGCAAAAACGTTATGTATCATCGGGACGGGTGAACAGGCGAAGGGAATTGCTGAAGCTGTATTTGCGGTAAGAGCTATCGAAAAAGTCATTTTATACAATCGAACAGAAGAAAAGGCGTATGCATTTGCGGAATATATACAAGAGAGATTCAACAAACCTGCATATGTTCACACAAATGCAAATGAAGCAATAAGCGAAGCAGACATCATCGTCACAACTACGAACGCATCCACACCAGTCTTCTCAGAAAAACTACAAAAAGGCGTCCACGTAAACGCCGTCGGCTCATTCAAACCGAGCACGCAAGAACTACCATCCCACGCCATCGCGGGAGCAAACAAAGTAGTAGTCGAATCAAAAGAAGCAGCACTAGAAGAAACAGGTGACCTTCAAGTTCCAGTGCGAGAAGGTTTATTTGAAGCAAGCGACATCCACGCCGAACTCGGCCAAATCATAAGCGGAGAAAAAGCCGGCCGCGAAAACGACGAAGAGATTACTATTTTCAAATCAGTTGGTTTGGCAGTAGTGGATATTATCGTTGCGAAGTATTTGTATGAGAGAGCGGTGGAGTGCGGGATTGGGAATAGGATTGAGTTTTGAGGGACTGCCTTTTGGTGGTCTTTTTTGTCAGGATGGGTGTGCTAGTATTTATAATTAAATACTTTTAATATTATGTTTAAATATATGAATTCTGCGCGGACATCACATCATTCATTCAATTGGTATATGAAAAAAGCTGCACCTCTAACAATTAGAGGTGCAACTTTTTACCATTCTCGCCATTCTTCTGTTATGTCTTCTTCAGATTCTAGACCAGCTATTCGTGCTGCTGTATCGATAAATTCATAGAAATCTTCTCTTTCCATTGTTTCGATAAAATAGTCATGTTCGTCATTTAATTCATTTATGTTAAGAACAACCTCTTTAACAACATGCATTATTTCAACTTCAGTTGGATTTTTTCCCAATTGCTCTAAATTATTTATGTAAGTGTCAAGAACTGTATTTGTTGCACTTATATTTTCTTCAGTAAAAAATTCCCCATCCTCATCATTCTCAATCCATTGGGTTGTTGGTTTGTTTTTTTTCAATTCATCAAATGTCATGATAACCTCCTAAATGTGTTTTTTGTCTTTAATTTCATTCTACATTTTCGGTCATATATAACAATCATTTTAGAGTTTTTTTGTAAGCTACTAGTTTTTTAACTCATTTTACGAGGTAACCTATTCGTGGTCTTCTTTTTTAATCCTCCTTATAAATATATTTTATGGCAAGAATGTATTAGTAGATTTCAAACTTTCCACATTTACAAAAAAGTTTGACTTTACATACAGGTAGTGGTAATTTAAAACTTATAAGAAAACTCGGGATTAATTCCGAGTTTTCTTATGGGTATAACTAGTTTGAGGGGGCCAAAAGATGAAACGGAAATTATTTGCATTACCATTTGTTCTAATACTACTTATTGCATTAGCGGCTTGTTCTGGGGAAAAAGATTCTTCGAAGCAAGCGGGCACTAGTAAATCAGGGACTCCGAAAGATGGAGGAACGTTAACGATTGGTGTTAGCGATAATCCAGATACGATGAATCCGCTTTATGCGAATGATCGTGTGTCATTAACTGTGCAGCAGGCTTTATATGCGCCGCTATATCATATGGAAGACGGTAAGAAAAAGTTTGTTCTTGCTGAGAGCTTTACGCCTTCAGAAGATCAATTAACGTGGACACTGAAATTAAAAGATAATTTGAAATGGCATGATGGTAAGAAAATTACATCAGACGATATAGCATTTACATTCCAATCTATTTTGGATGAGAAGCAAAATAGCTCAAGTCGTGAAAACTTTATTTTTAAAGGAAAGCCGCTTGAGGTGAAAAAGGTAGATGAGTTAACAACTCAATTCGTTTTACCACAAGTAAGCGCATCTTTCGAAGGTGTGATGAATGATTTCTTCCCAATTCCGAAACATGTATTTGAAGGGGAAGCAGATTTAGCGAAGAGTAAGAAAAACTTACAGCCTGTAGGATCAGGGCCGTTTAAGTTTAAAGAGTATAAATCAGATGAGTACGTTGCATTAGATCGATTTGATGATTATGTAGGTGGGAAAGCTAAATTAGACTCTATCGTATACCGCGTTGTAAAAGACCGTAATACAGCAAATGTTTCACTGCAAAATGGTCAAATCAACATGAAGATGATTGAGCCGCAAGACTTTAAGAAACTAGATAGCACTGGGAACTTCTCAATGGTGACATTCCCTGAAGGTAGATTATTCTACTTATCTTATAACATGAATACTGATCTTATGAAGAAAAAAGAAGTGCGCCAAGCAATTGCACATGCGTTAGATAAGAAAGAAATGATTAACTCAGCATTCGTTTCGGGTGAATTTGCAGAACCAGCAAATTCAATCTTAACGCCAGACGCTATGTATTATGCGAAAGATATTAAAGACTATAAGTATGATAAAAAAGAAGCGAAAGATTTATTAGCAAAAGCTGGCGTGAAAGATAAGGAAAAAGTACGTGTGATGTATGTAACGAATAATAAAATTATGGAAAGCTTAGCGCTTTATACACAACAAAAATTAAAAGAAGTTGGCTTAGAAGTTGAACTAAATGCATTAGATGCTAGTGCGGCAAGTGAAAAAGGCTTAGATAAAGAGAATAAAGAATATGACATTACATTTGGTGGTTACATAATGGGACCTGAGCCAGATTCATATAAGAGCTTATTCTTAAGCAATGCTGAATACAATTATGCACGATATAAAAACGCTGATTTCGATAAGTTATGGGAAGAAGCTGCAGTTGAGACAGATAAAACAAAACGCGCAGAGCTATACCATAAAATTCAAGAGACAGCTAGAGAAGACGTACCTTATCTACCAATCGCGTATCCGAAAGCAGTTATTGCAGTAGATAAAAAGTTTGATGGATTAAAAGAAGCGAAAGCAATTCCTGTCACAATGTTTGAAGATCTATCTAAGATTTATGAAGTGAAATAAGAAACAATAAAGAAGCTGGTGGAAATCAGCTTCTTTATCAAGTTAAAGCCTAATTGATGTAGGCTAATGAAAGTTTCACTTTAGCTTGAGGGGGGAAGTTTGTGTATAAAGTAATTGCGAAGAGGCTTTTAAATGCAATTCCGCTTTTATTTGTTATTTCTATTATTTCTTTTCTATTAATAAAACTAGCACCGGGGGATCCGGTTCGAAACTTTGTAACGCCAAATATGAGTCCAATTGATGTGGAGCGTATTCGCAAAAGTTTAGGACTAGATCAACCAATTTACGTGCAGTATATTTTATGGTTAAAAAATATTTTAACAGGGAACTTTGGTTACTCACTTCAAAATCATCGTCCTGTTTTAGATCTTATCGCAGAAAGATTACCCGCAACAATTGGGTTAATGGGATCATCTTTAATCGTCTCATTCGTAATCGCAATACCACTTGGACTACTTACAGGTGTGAAAAAGAATTCTATCTTTGATCGCATTGTGAACTTTATCTCTTATGTGGGAATCTCAATGCCAGTCTTTTGGTTCGCGTTATTATTAGTCTACTTATTCTCTTTAAAATTGAACCTACTTCCGAGTATGGGTATGCGCACCGTAGGTAAAGATTCTGTTTGGGATATTGTGCAACACGGAATTCTACCTTGTATGGTGCTAGCGTTCCAAAACGTATCTGTTTATATGAGATATATTCGTTCAAGTACGATTCAGCAATTAGAAGAAGAATATGTACAAATTCAATATGCGTACGGTGCTTCAAAGAAAACGGTTTTATTTAATCACGTACTTCGAAATGTATTAATACCAATCATTACAATTTTCGGATTATCGATTCCAAGTTTAGTAGGCGGAGCATTTATTACGGAAACAGTATTTTCATGGCCGGGTCTTGGTTCACTTGGGGTAAATGCTATTTTTAGATTTGATTATCCGATTATCATGGCAATTACATTACTATCATCATTCATGTTAATTCTCGGTAACTTAATTGCTGATATTTTATATGGCGTAGTAGATCCGCGCATTCGAATGAGGGGGTGATTTGGAATGAATAGTAGGAGATTTCAAACGATAAAACATAGCTTTACGAAAAATAAGTTTGTTGCAATGGGAGTTATTATACTTGCGATTTTAACGGTCGCATCAATTTTCACATTCGTATCGCCGTACGATCCTAGCAAAATGTCGATTCCAGATCGCTTACAAGAACCAAGTATGAGTCATCCTTTCGGAACGGATGATTACGGAAGAGATTACTTAACGAGAGCGTTATATGGCGGACGAGTTTCACTTGCGGTCGGTTTTCTTGCGATGGTTGTTTCTATTACAATCGGTACCGCAGTTGGAACAATTAGCGGATATTTTGGCGGAAAGTTAGACAACTTTTTAATGAGGGTTGTTGAAGTACTTATGTCAATTCCATCATTCTTTTTAATGCTACTATTAAATGCGTATTTAAAACCAGGAATTACGACGTTAGTTCTTATTATCGGATTACTAACATGGATGGACACCGCCCGTATTGTAAGGGCAGAAACGTTATCTGTAAAAGAGCGTGAGTACGTTTTATACGCAAAAGTATCAGGACAAAAATCACTTATGATTATTGTAAGACATATCATTCCTAACATTTTATCGACCATTATTATCGCTGCGACATTAACAATTGCGACATCGATTTTAATGGAATCATCACTTAGTTTCTTAGGTTTAGGTATTAGAGAACCAGATTCTTCTTGGGGCAGCATGCTAAACAATGCGCAAGGATATATTGGTGAAGCTTGGTATTTAACACTCTTCCCAGGATTCCTTATCCTTTTAACGGTACTTAGTTTTAACGTAATTGGTGAAGCATTGAAGAAAGCTTTCGCACCAAAAGGAGCTGGAAATGAAAACTAAAGTGTTAAGTGAAAGGAGTGAGAAGCGTGTCTGAAAAACTACTAGAAGTGAAAAATTTAAAGACTTCTTTTTTCATAGAAAGTGGCGAAGTTGAGGCAGTTCGTGGCGTTACATTTCGTTTAAATAAAGGAGAAGTAGTTGGTATCGTTGGGGAATCTGGAAGCGGAAAGAGTGTGATGGCGAAGTCCGTTATGTCCCTCGTTACATCACCAGGGAAAGTGAAAGAAGGGGAAATCCTTTTTCATAATGAAAACATACTTTCTAAATCTGAAAAAGAATTGCGTTCTATTAGAGGAAATCAAATTTCACTTATCTCTCAAGACCCAATGTCAGCGCTAAATCCAGTCGTAAAAATTGGGAAACAAATGACGGAAGTAATTATACGCCATCAAAAAGTGAAAAAGAAAGAAGCAGAGCAGATTGCGGTCAATTTGTTAAAGCAAGTCGGCCTTTCGTCGCCAGAAGAAAGGGTAAAGCAATATCCGCATGAACTAAGCGGCGGTATGAAGCAGCGGGTTATGATCGCAATGGCGATGTCTTGTAACCCAGACCTTCTCATTGCGGACGAACCGACGACAGCGCTTGATGTAACGATACAAGCACAAATACTAGATTTAATGAAAAACTTAAAAAACGAAACGAACATGGCGTTACTTCTTATTACGCATGACTTAGGAATAGTCGCACAAAACTGTACACGCGTTATCGTTATGTATGGCGGACTTATTATGGAAGAAGGACCTGTACTTGATATTTTCCGATCGCCGAATCATCCATATACGAAAGGGTTATTAAACTCTCTGCCGAAAATATCGAACGGCGTAAGAGAGAGACTCGCGCCAATTCAAGGTGTAACGCCAAACTTATTAAACCCGCCAAAAGGTTGCCCATTCGCAGAGCGTTGCCCGCATGCGATGGACATTTGTGAAAAAGAACGTCCTCCATATTTTGAAATTGGAAACGAAAGACGTTCCATGTGCTGGTTAAACGATAAGACAGTAGGTGAATCACATGCATGAAGAAAACTTAATTGAAGTTCGGAACTTAAAAAAATACTTTCCTATTAAAAAAGGACTATTCGGCAGAAAAACAGAACAATTAAAAGCAGTCGACGACCTAAGCTTCACAATTAGAAAGGGTGAAACATTCGGGTTAGTAGGAGAATCTGGCTGCGGAAAATCAACGACAGGAAGAAGCATCATTCGTTTACACGATGTCACTTCAGGTAACGTTTTATTCGACGGAAAAGACATCGTAAGTTTAAAGGAAAGTGAACTAAAAGAATATAGAAAACGAATGCAAATCATTTTCCAAGATCCATACGCATCATTAAATCCGTCGATGAACGTATTTCAAATTATTAGCGAGCCAATGAACATTCATGGCTCTTACGAAAAAGAAGAACAAAAAGAAATCATATTAGACCTGCTCAAAAAGGTAGGATTAAAAGAAGAACACTTATACCGCTACCCGCACGAATTTAGCGGGGGACAAAGACAGCGCATCAGTATCGCGCGCGCACTATCTGTAAAACCAGATTTTATCCTATGTGACGAACCAATCTCAGCACTTGATGTCTCTGTCCAAGCACAAGTCGTAAACATGCTGCAAGACATCCAAGAAGAAACAGGCGTCACATACTTATTCATCGCACATGACCTATCCATGGTAAGACACATATCAGACCGAATCGGAGTCATGTACTTAGGAAACATAGTAGAAATTGCCGACAGCGAAGACCTATACACAAAACCGGCACATCCATACACGCAAGCACTACTCTCATCCATGCCAGAACCAGATCCAACAAACATAGGAAAAGAACGGATCATCCTAGAGGGTGAAGTACCAAGCCCACTCCACTCACCATCCGGCTGCAAATTCAGAACGCGCTGTAAATTCGCCACTGAAAAATGCGCACAGGAAGTACCGAAGATGGTGGAGATTGCGAAGGGGCATGAGGTGGCTTGTCATTTGTTTTAGAGGGAGAGCACTAGGGGGACCTGGTGCTTTTTTTCTTTGTAGGTGAACGTGATGTGGGATTGGTTGTTAGTTTAGGAGATAGCGCGCTCGAAATTTGTCGGTAAATCGATATGTTGTGTCGAAACGTTGATATATTCGGAGTTACGATTGATATAATTGAATAAACGTTGATATATTTTTGTAAAGAGTGGGATTGGTTGTAACTTAATGTAGAAATTTAATGTTTTCGAAAAAAAGAATTGACTTCTATATTAGTTGTAACTAAAATAGTTACATAAAGATGTAATGAATTTAGTTACAACTAATATCTGCTAAAAATATGATTTATATATTTAATTAAGGATGGTGGTCCATACGTTGCCACCCGGTGTAGAAAGTTACTAACACATTCAAATCAATGCATATTCCAAGCTTTAGTATTTTCTGTTACGGGGCAATAAGGTGCAACGTTATCTTTTGTTAAAAACCTTGGTGGATCTTTCTTTGGAAATATTAGTTTTGGGGAAATATAGTAAGGTATCTAAAAAAGAACAAGGTATAAAAAGATGTACTTATATAAACCAAAAATTTAGTTGAGCTGGATAATAAAAAAAAGGTAGGAGATTTAAATGGAGACGAAACAAGATAACCTTATTTACGTATGGGATGCATATTGTGGATGGTGCTATGGTTTTTCAGAAAGTATTAAAGGATTTTACAAAAACCACACTGAAGTGCCATTAACAGTTTTATGTGGAGGGTTATTTTTAGATAATTTACCAATGAAAAACTTTTCATATATAGAAGAAGGAAATAAAAGAATTAATCAACTTACAGGTGCTGAATTTGGTCCTTCATATCAAAAATTGGTGGAGGAAGGGACTTTTAAAATGAATTCGAAAGATGCTGCAATTGGTTTTTCAGCTTTACGCTCATTAGCGCCAGACCGTTTATTAGAATTCACTTCGGCTATGCAAAAAGCGTTTTATTATGAGGGCCAAAGTCTGAGTGATCCTGAAACATATCGCAAAATTGCAATCGAGCATGGTTTGGACCCTGAACAAGTATTAGAACGTTTAAACGCTCAAGAAACAATAATAGATGTCCAAAATGATTTCAATAAAGTTCGACAGCTTGGTGTTAATAGCTATCCTTCCTTACTTTTACAAAAGGATAATCAAATTATTCCTATTGGTGGTGGCGTAATGACGCCGGATAAAATTGAAGCGCGTTTTAAAAATTTATATTAAGAAAATTTAGGATATAGTAGCAAACATGTTATCTTAGGCCACCTGACATTCATCTCCGGAATATTCGCCAGTACTATTACACTTTCAGATAAATGGGAGTGGGAGATTTTATCGGAACAAGATAAAAATATGATAATTAGTTAATAACTTTAACAAAAGGAGAATAACATACTATGTTTAAAACAATCGATACAAATCAAAAAGATGTGAAATTAACGGTGTTTAGTTCGGACGAAAAAAGCTTTATGGTCACAGCAACATTAGTTGAGAAAGCAGGACATGCATTTTTAATAAACTCAAAATTTACTCAATCTGATTCGAAAGAAATTGTTGAGTATCTGAAAAAAAACGACTTATCTTTAGATAAAATCTTTATTATTCATGGGGATCCAGACTACTACTTTGGATTAGAGAGCATTAAAGCCGTTTACCCAGAAGCTATAGCGTATGCAACAGAGTCTACTGTTGAACATATCGTTCATTCTGTCTTAGGGAAATTAAAAGTTTGGAAAGACGTCCTTGGAGAAAATGCACCAAGTAACGTGATATTACCTCAAGTGTTTAAAGAAAAAGCGATTGATTTTCAGGGGTTAACATTTGAACTAGTAGGCTTAGATCATTACAGAACTAGCTTATTTAATAAAGAGCTGAAAGTATTAATTGGTGGTATTGATGTATTTAACGAAATACATGTATTCTTAGCGGATACTAGTTCAAAAGCGGCGATGGAGGCGTGGATTGAGAACTTGAAAGTGTTACAAGCATTACATGCTGACATAATTGTACCTAGCCATGGATCAATCGAAAAGTCCCTAAATAATCAAGCACTTACTGCGACAATGGATTATCTAAGAACTGCGGTTCAAGCTTCTGAGGAAAGTGGAACTTCAAAAGATTTTGTGGCAAAACTTGAAGCAGCATATCCAGACTTTGCAAATAAAGGTGTATTAGAATTAAGTGCAAAAGTTGTAACAAAAGAAATGCCTTGGGGTTAATGATATGAATAAATATCAAAAACTATTACATGAAACGTATGTGTTAACTGGCGAAGGGAAATTGGATGCGTTCAAAACATATTTAAGTGAAAATGTATCTTGGACAGAAGCTGCTGGGTTTCCATATGCAGGTACTTATATAGGTCCAGATGAAGTAGTGAAAAACGTACATGAACGTCTTGGCACGGAATGGGATGACTATAGCGCTAAAGATGAAATTTATACTTTTAATAACAATACTGTTATTGTGTATGGAAAATATAGTGGAACATATAAAGCTACAGGGAAGTCATTTGTAGCAGATTTTTGTCATCTTTATAAGTTTGATGAGAACGATAAGGTTAAGAAGTTTATTCAAATTGTGGACAGTGCAACTGTTAATGAGGTATTAAGTTAGAGTTAATCGTTTCTAATATGCCTTGTATAGAGGGAGGATAAATGAAATTCCTAACATTACCCCTGACATTACATTTTGGGGAAGGTTTCTCCTTCTTCAAACTTTTTATAGAAGAAAACTTATTTAAGTAGAAGAGGTAGGTATATATGAAATTAGAGAAAAGTTTAATCATAACAATTATTTCTGTATTTATTTTAGGAGTAGTTTCGACTTTGGTATATCAAGCTTCCACCGGTAATAACAAAGGGAACTCAATAAAGAGCGAGAATGTTACTTCTGTATCAAAAGAAGTGAAAGAAAATGAAAAGAATAAAAAGATGGTAGTTGATTTCTATAATGAAGTTTTTAACAAACATAATATCGATATTATCCCTAAATATGTTAGCGAAGATTATAAGCAACATAATCCTTTTGTTGCTGATGGACGAAAAGCCTTCATGGATTTCTTTAAGGAGGATTTTGTTAAAAATCCTAATTCCTCTGCAGAGATTAAACGTGTAGTAGCTGAAGGGGATACGGTTGCTCTTCATGTACACTCTCGTACTAATTCTCAAGATAAGGGAGTTGCTATAGTGGATATATTTCGTATCAAGGATGGAAAGATTGTCGAACACTGGGATGTAATTCAAGAGATTCCAAGTGAAGCAGCTAATGATAATACGATGTTTTAGATAGAAGATATATTTAATAATTGTTTAATTGATAGTGCTGTATAGAATTTAGAAATTTAGATAATTAGTTATCAAATTTGGAAATCATTTAAAAATAGCATATTAAATGATGGCACAAATTAATACGAAATAGCTCTTTAATAAAAAATCCTACAAAATGAGTAGGATTTTTTATTAAAGAATAGTGCTAATTTTGTGGTTCGACACCATCTAAATTTGGAAACAACATATTAAATGATGGCACAAATTAATACGAAATAGCTCTTTAATAAAAAATCCTACTCAGTAAAAAATGAGTAGGATTTTTTATTAAAGAATAGTGCTAATTTTGTGGTTCGACACCATCTAAATTTGGAAACCATGAAAGTATAGGTACTCTATATCCACGTAAATTAAAATTGTAATTTTTTCCTTCTTTTATGTTTGCTTGCAGATCCACTGAATTAAACTTCATCATAAGAAGGCTATCCTCATTAGAAATAACTTTTTCGGTTCCATTTTTTTGCTCAACCTAGTACAATCTCACCAATTTAAAAAGACCACCATTACTGGCAGTCCTTTTTTGGTAGTTTTAGAAATTAAATTATAACATATTAATATATGGATTATAAATATATTTTTCCGAAAGATACTATAAGTTTTTTATAATTCTTGATTTCTCAATTTCCATTGCATACTGAATTTTCCTGTAAGTATTAATAACTAACATTAAAATTATCAATCCACTAGATTATTAGAAAAAACTGGTTATCTATATATTTTTTGGTAAAATATAGATATAATTTAAGAGGGTAAAGTTAATATAGATCAACTAAGTAATGATAAGAAAATATTTTATTGCATAAAAAAAGGCTCCATTGCTGGAGCACTCAAAATAAACAAACGAATTAAAACAAGAAACAGACAATTTAACTATATAGATAAAACATAAATAAATCTATATATATGTAAAGATTCATATAAAAACTCTATTTATTGATGCTATAATATGTTTACTCGATGATTGTTATATTTTTTTATGGTTTTTAAGCAATAAATACCTTCTTAACACCAAGTGTACAAGTAAAAGAAGACATCTTAAGCGATGTCTTCTTTTCTTAACCTACAAAAAGAAGAACTACAATTCAACGGTTATTTTTTAAAGGCTCAAAATATAGTTAGAATACAAGTAAAAACTACAGAATTGCCAATAAAAGCTATAGTAGAAATAATAGATGCTCAAACACCAGAAACTATTGCTTGGTTTGTAACAAAAGAGGATGCATTTGTTGATGATGAATGTACTCAAGATGTAACAACAGAAATAATAAAAGAAGCTAAAGTAAGAATGCGAGAACCTCTAAAATTATCAGTAAGTCCTTCATCTACTGAAATTGATAATAAAAAAGTATTTATAGTACATGGACATGATGAGAGTGTAAAAATTTCCGTCGCTAGGTTTCTGGAAAGGTTAGATTTGAAACCAATAATTTTACATGAACAAGCTAGTGGTGGATCAACAATTATTGAAAAAATAGAAAATAATACAGAGGTAGGGTTTGGAATTGTACTTTATACGCCTTGTGATTTAGGTAAGGCTAAGAATGATGATGAACTACAAATGAGAGCTAGACAAAATGTTGTATTTGAACATGGATATCTAATTGCTAGATTGGGAAGATCCAATGTTTGTGCATTAGTTAAAGATAATATCGAAAAACCAAATGATATATCAGGAGTTGTATATGTTAACTATGATTCAGGGAATGGTTGGCACATGGCGTTATTTAAAGAGCTAAAAAATGCCGGCTACGAGTTAGATGCAAATAAGTTATTTGTATAATTTATTACTATTTATGAGGTGTTTAAATGCTACTTTTCTTCAGAACCATATATTCAGCCATTGCGCGTTAGCATTTTTATAGTGACAACCTTAAAGATACGTCGGAAGAGTTATTTGGCAGTCTTTCTGTGGTATCGAGTGTAGAGATGGTTAGCTACTTATCTGTTTAGGCATAATCTAGGATCTTTAGAATTCTTAATTTGAACAATCTATTTTTATATTATTTAAATAGTAATCTTTTATAGACCCACTCATTTTAGTTAACCTTTGTTCAAATATAAATGAAGTCGCAATTGTAACTAGATGCACAATTAATCAAAATAGAAAAAAGTACCTATAAGAGTAGGTGCTTTTTTCTTTGTTATATATAAATTATACATTAATTTATATTTGGAACACTTTAAAAAGAAAAGATGATGATGGATTTATTAATAGATGCGTATAACTATATGTATATATTTAATGCATATATTATTTTTAGATAAATATATATATCTTTCAGTAAGAATGCACCATTCTTCGCTATTTACTTATATTTATAATTTAACTAATTCATTATAATATCAATGTTGATTTAAAGTTTTTTGTACAAAATGAACAGATGGGATTTTTTTAGGGATGCAAATACAATGAATCATTCTGTTTTCTTAATTGACTAAATTTTTAAAATTTAAATCTTCAAATGTTAATACTTGTTATATAATTGACTTATTAAGGCATTGCCCCTAAAAGTTAATATGCCTAATGAGATTGTTTACGTTTTCCTTATGGGGTAGCACCAACATTTCATAGATTCTGTACGCTAAGGCTATAATCTTTATAATTCCTGAGCGTACGAAATTCGCGCTTTGTTGTTGGGACCGCTATGAGTACTGTTAAATATAATATTCAAGGAGTGATATAATGAATACTAATCTTAAATTATCAAACAGACCAGAACACACTGTTCAAAAATTATTTGAACAGCAAGTAATTCAGAATCCAGATTCTGTTGCGTTGGTATATAAAGATCAACAGTTAACTTATAAGGAATTAAATGAAAAAGTAAATCAATTAGCTTTTTATCTACAAAAACGAAACATAGGCCCTGAAAGTATGGTAGGGGTTTATATAGAACGTTCTTTAGAGATGATTGTAAGTATATTAGGAATAATAAAAGCTGGTGGCGCATATGTCCCACTAGATCCCGCATATCCAACAAAGAGGCTTGAATATATCTTGAAAGATGCCAACATACAAGTATTGCTGACACAAAGTCATCTAACACAGTGGATACCTAAAGAAATAGATTGTATTGATATAAAAGAACATGAAATGAATATTTCGAGAGAAAAAAATATAAATCCTACAATTGAAGTTAAACCAGATAATTTGGCATATGTAATTTATACATCTGGATCCACAGGAAATCCAAAGGGTGTCCTTTATGAACAAAAAGGTCTATGTAATTTTATTAATGCCAGCATTAATTTTACAAAATTAAATACGGGTAGTAAGGTAGTTCAGTTTTCTTCAATTGCATTTGATGTTTCACTATATGATATCTTCGCAACTCTGGTGTCTGGTGGAACTTTATATGTATGTGGTCAACAAGATATTATGCCAGTCGAGCCACTTACCCAGTTTTTGCTAGAAAAAAAAATTACGCATGCATTTTTACCACCTACGGTACTAAATCTGTTAGATGAATCTGTATTTAAAGATTTACAGGTTGTTATTTCTGCGGGGTCAGCCTGTAGTGAACAAGTGGCAAAACGATGGATGCAAAATCACCTTTTTATTAATGCGTATGGTCCAACAGAAACTACAGTTTATACCGTTGCGGGAATATACAAAGGAGATGGAGCACCTCCTATTGGTCGGTCCATTCCCAATGTAGAGGTATATGTATTAAATGAAGCTAAAAAACTTGTCCCTATTGGAACAGTAGGTGAACTTTATATAGGAGGTATCGCATTAGCACGAGGATATTTGAATCAACCTGAATTAACAAAGGCCTCATTTATCCCACACCCATTCAAGAATAGCTCTAATGATAGATTATATCGGACTGGTGATTTAGTTAAATATTTACCTGATGGAAATATAGAATATATAGGAAGAGCTGATAAACAAGTTAAGATTAGAGGATTTCGAATTGAGTTAGGTGAAATTGAAACAATATTAGGAAATCATCCAGACATTAAAGAAGTTACTGTGGTAGCGCAAGAAGATTCATTTGGAGATAACATCTTAGTAGCCTATATTGTGGGCGAAGGAGATACACAAGAGTGGAGAAAACATGTAGGGGTACATCTTCCAAATTATATGGTCCCGGCTCATTTTATCAAGATAGAATCATTGCCATTAACTGTTAATGGGAAGGTAGATAAAGATGCTTTACCTGCATGGGCCTCTATTATACAAACGAACGA
>NZ_QPEL01000065.1:0-48210 GCF_008368965.1 Bacillus sp. AY2-1
ACGTCGCCAAGCAACTAAAACACGAGTCATTTGACTCGTGTTTTTTTGTATTGTTAAAAAGAATGGGAAAGAAGTAATGGTAATACAAACACGTTGCCCAAGAGTTAATCATATTATATAAGAGATGGGTGTATATTTTTCTGGAAATTGTTAAGGATTAGAAGTATAAAATAGGTTCACTTAAATAGGGAGGGAAGGTTATGAAATTACAAAGTGAAGTTTGTATTGTTTGTGAGACAAAAAGAAAAGAAGGTATATATGTTTATAATAATTTAATATGTTATGAATGTGAAAAGGATATGGTGAACACAGAGACAGATGATCCAAAATATATACATTATTTAAAGCAACTTCGAAAATTAGAAGTATCATATTTTTAAATAGGCATATGCCTATTATTTTTTTTGTTCTGTATAATAGATGGAGAATGAATTATAAGGAAGAGATGTAGATGAATCAAAATCATATGCCTTTATATGAGGCGTTAATAGAGTTTAAAGAAAGAGGGTCGTTATCTTTTCATGTTCCAGGTCATAAGAATGGTTTAAACTTCCCTCAGAAGGCAATAAGAGAGTTTAAAGATATTCTATCTATTGATGTAACTGAGTTAGCAGGACTGGATGATTTGCATAGTCCGTTTGAATGTATAGATGAGGCACAACAATTATTGACTGAAGTGTATGATACAAAGAGAAGTTATTTTTTAATTAATGGTTCAACAGTCGGGAACTTAGCAATGATTTTGTCTTGTTGCAGGGAACATGATATTGTTCTTGTACAAAGAAATTGTCATAAATCAATTATTAATGGTTTAAAACTAGCGGGAGCAAATCCCATTTTTTTAGATCCATGGATTGATGAAGCTTATAACGTACCAGTGGGAGTTCGTAATGAAATTATTAAGAAAGCAATTGGAAAATATCCAAATGCGAAAGCACTCATTTTAACGCATCCTAATTATTATGGTATGGGGATGGATTTAGAGGCAAGCATCGCTTTTGCACATGCACATAAAATCCCTGTTTTGGTAGATGAGGCACATGGGGCACATCTTTGTTTGGGAGAACCATTCCCAAAATCAGCGTTAACATATGGTGCAGATATTGTAGTTCATTCTGCACATAAAACATTACCCGCAATGACAATGGGTTCCTATTTACATATAAATAGTCACTTAGTAGACGAAGAGAAGGTTACTACTTATTTAAGTATGCTACAATCTAGTAGTCCATCGTATCCAATTATGGCTTCCTTGGATATAGCACGCTTTACAATGGCGCGTATAAAAGAAGAAGGACATGGTGAAATTGTTGAGTTTTTACGGAGATTTAAGGAACAGTTACGTTCTATTCCACAAATCGCCATTTTAGAATATCCGTTGCAAGACGAGCTAAAGGTTACCGTACAAACTCGTTGTCAGTTATCAGGGTACGAATTACAGTCCGTATTTGAAAATGTCGGTATATATACAGAGATGGCTGATCCGTACAATGTCCTATTTATTTTACCCCTGCAAGTAAATGAGGAGTATATGAAGGTTATAGAGATGATCCGAGTAGCATTGCAACATTATGACGTGAAAGACAAGAGGGAATCTATTCGTTATACTTATAAAGGTGAATTCTCTCCTTTGCCGTATACGTATAAACAACTAGAAGGATATGGAACAAAGATAGTATCTATAGAAGAGGCTGTTGGAATGATAGCGGCGGAAATGGTAATTCCGTATCCACCTGGAATTCCATTGGTTATGTATGGAGAGAGAATTACTTCAGAGCATAAAGAGCAAATTATGTATTTAGAGAGAGCAGGAGCTCGTTTTCAAGGTAATACGAAATATATGAAAGTGTATGATATAGAAAGTAGGTTTTAGGATGAAGGGATTATTTGTAACAATTGAGGGTCCAGAAGGTTCAGGTAAAACAACGTTAATTAAAAGCTTATTACCATATTTTGAACAAAAAGCACAAAAGGTAATGGCGACAAGGGAACCAGGTGGTATTGCAATTTCTGAGGACATTAGGACGATTTTACATAAACAAGAATATACGATGATGGAAGCACGTACAGAAGCGCTTCTTTATACTGCTGCGCGCAGACAGCATTTAGTAGAAAAAGTTATGCCAGCACTTAATGAGAACTATCTCGTGCTATGTGATCGTTTTATAGATAGTTCTTTAGCATATCAAGGCTATGCAAGAGGGTTGGGTATGGATAAGGTATTTGAAATAAATCGTTTCGCAACAGAGGACTGTATGCCTAGTTTAACAATTTATCTAGACATTGAGCCTGAGGTTGGTTTGGCTCGAATTGAAAAAGATGCAGGACGTGAAGTAAATCGACTAGATATGGAAGATATCTCTTTCCATAAACGTGTGCGCGAAGGGTATTTACAAGTTGTAGAACGTTTCTCGGATCGTATTGTATTGGTAAATGCTGATCAGCCGATGGAAAAACTTATAGAAGAAGTTGTTCAGATTATAGAAGATAAATTGTTATAATAGAAGGAAAGAATGAAATAAGTGAGGTATGCATTATGATGAAGACGTGGGAGCAGCTTTCTGCTATACAACCCATCGGTGTAAAAATGTTGATGAATAGCATTGCAAAAGAGCGTATATCCCACGCTTACTTGTTAGAGGGAGGGAAAGGTACGGGAAAGTTTGCGACAGCAATTCAAATGGCAAAGAGTTTCCTCTGTTCTCAGCGGAATGGAGTAGAGCCCTGTCATGTATGCACAAATTGTAAGCGAATTGATTCAGGTAACCACCCTAACTTACATATTGTAAAACCAGACGGATTATCTATTAAGAAGCAGCAAATTCATGATTTACAAGAAGAGTTTTCAAAAACAGGATTAGAGGCAAATAAAAAATTATATATTATTGAGCACGCAGATCGTATGACGGCAAATGCGGCAAATACACTTTTGAAATTTTTAGAAGAACCAAGTAGTGATACAACCGCTATTTTACTTACTGAACAAAGTCATCAAATTTTAAATACGATTTTATCTCGTTGCCAAGTTGTTACGTTTAGACCGTTACCTACAGAATCTTTAATTAGAAGATTACAGGAAGAAGGTATTACAGCATCTTTATCGACACTTGCTGCTCAACTCACAAATAGTTTTGATGAAGCTTTAGCTTTATGTAGTGATGAATGGTTTGCACAAGCACGAGCTTTAGTGATAAAATTATGTGAAGCGCTCGAAAAAGATAAAACCTCTATTTTTTTTGTACAAGAAAAATGGGGAAAACACTTTGGAGAGAAAGAACAATTACAGCAAGGGTTAGATATGTTACTCCTTATTTATAAGGATTTACTATATGTTCAACTTGGAGAAGAAGATCGTCTTGTTTTTCATGAGCAGAAAGAGATGTTTGAATCGTTTTCCTATGCTCAGAAGCGCATTGTATCAGCTCTCTTTAATATATTAGAGGCAAAAAATAGAATCAACGCTAATGTAAATGCGCAGCTTGTGTTCGAACAGTTAGTGTTGCGGTTGCAGGAGGGATGACCGTTTTGTATGATGTAGTAGGTGTTCGCTTTAAGAAGGCCGGAAAGGTATATTACTTTGATCCAAATCAGTTCGATATCTCTGAAAATGAGTTTGTTATTGTAGAAACGGTAAGAGGTATTGAATACGGAAAAGTAGTTATTACCAAAAAGCAAGTTGATGAAAACGACGTTGTATTACCGCTAAAAAAGGTTATTCGTATTGCAAATGAAAATGATCGTACCATTGTTGAAGAGAACAAACATGCTGCAAAAGAAGCATATCAAGTCTGTCAGCAAAAGGTAGTAGAGCATAATCTTGATATGAAACTTGTAGATGTAGAGTATACATTCGATCGTAATAAGATTATTTTCTATTTTACTGCGGATGGTCGGATTGATTTCCGCGAACTAGTGAAGGACTTAGCGGCAATTTTTAGAACAAGAATTGAACTAAGACAAATTGGTGTTCGTGATGAAGCGAAGATGCTAGGTGGTATTGGTCCATGTGGTCGTATGCTTTGTTGTTCTACTTTTTTAGGAGATTTTGAACCTGTATCCATTAAAATGGCAAAGGATCAAAATTTATCATTAAATCCTGCAAAAATCTCTGGTTTATGTGGTCGCTTAATGTGTTGCTTAAAATATGAGAATGATGAATATGAGGCAGCAAAGGAACAACTTCCTGATTTAGATCAACGTATACAAACCCCGCATGGTACTGGCCGTGTGATCGGATTAAATATTTTAGAAAGATTAATTCAAGTGGAACTAGTAGACAAGGAACGGATAGTAGAATATACGTTAGATGAGTTAGTGAATAAAGGGGTCGTTTCGAGTCAAACCACAGATTAATGAGGTGGGTGCTTGTGGAGAAAAAAGATATTTTTGAATCGGTTTCTAGTATGGAAGAGCAAATTGGACATTTATACAAACAGTTGGGAGAGTTAAAACAGCATCTTGCAGAGTTGTTGGAAGAAAACCAGCATATAAAAATGGAAAATAACAATTTGCGACACCGTTTTGAAGAAGTGCAGAATAAAGAAAAACAAAAAACTCAAAAGCGTAAAGAAGTGAAGCCGAAGACAGATATTGGTGAAGGCTATGACAATTTAGCGAGACTGTATCAAGAAGGTTTTCATATTTGCAATCTACATTATGGAAGTGTACGTAAAGAGGGAGATTGTTTGTTCTGTCTGTCATTCTTAAATAAAAAGTGAAATTACCTTTCCAATTATAATTGGAAAGGTAATTTTTTATACATGAAATAGGGTAGGTTAAGGGTAAGAAAAGGAGCAGTATATGAATTTATATGAAGATGAACGTTTAGATTACTTATTAGCGCAAGACATGAAGATTATACAAAGCCCATCAGTATTTAATTTTTCTTTAGATGCTGTTTTACTGGCAGATTTTGCATGGGTACCAATTCAAAAGGGGAATTTACTTGATTTGTGTACAGGTAACGCAGTTGTCCCCCTTCTATTAAGTACAAGAACAAAAGGAAAGATTACTGGTGTGGAAATTCAAGAACGCTTATATGATATGGGAGTAAGAAGTGTTCAATATAATGGGCTGGAAGAAAGAATTCACCTCATACATGGAGATTTGAAAGATATGCCAGAGAAACTCGGACGTCATCAATATGATGTTGTTACATGTAATCCACCATATTTTCAAACACCTCAAACTTCAGAGAAAAATATGAATGAACATTTAGCGATAGCTCGTCATGAAATTATGTGTACATTAGAAGATGTTGTATCTGCAAGTAGTCAGTTAGTAAAACAAGGTGGGAAAGTGGCGTTTGTACATCGTCCAGGGCGATTACTCGACATTGTCACATTAATGCGTAAATATAAAATTGAACCAAAGCGTGTGCGATTTGTTTATCCTAAGGTTGGAAAAGAAGCAAATACATTGTTAATTGAAGGAATTAAGGATGGAAATGCAGATTTAAAAATTTTACCACCTCTCGTTGTATATGAGAACAATAACGAATATACAAAGGAGATACGTTCAATTTTATATGGAGAAGAATAAGCATTTTTTTTATGTGGTAGAGTGCTCTGATGGAAGTTATTATGCTGGATATACAAACCATATAGAAAAACGAATACAGACTCATAATAGCGGCAAAGGAGCTAAGTATACACGCGTCAGGCTTCCTGTCGTTTTAAAATATGTAGAGACCCATGATGATAAACGTACAGCTATGCAAGCGGAGTATTACTTTAAGCAATTAACGAGAAAACAAAAAGAGGCATATATGCAAAAAGGAGAACGCTATGTGGCAACAAAAAAGCTTTCAACAAAATGAAAAGGGAGTTTTATATTTAGTACCAACTCCTATTGGAAATTTAGAAGATATGACATTTCGTGCAATCCGAATTTTAAAAGAAGTTGATTTAATTGCTGCTGAAGATACGAGACAAACGAAAAAACTTTGTAATTATTTTGAAATTGAAACACCTGTCACGAGTTATCATGAGCACAATAAAGAAGTAAGTGGGAAGAAAATATTAGAGAAATTAGAGGATGGAAAGAATGTAGCACTTGTTAGTGACGCTGGTATGCCGTGTATTTCTGATCCAGGTTACGATATTGTTGTTGAGGCAGTAGCTGAGCAATATCATGTAATTCCGCTTCCTGGAGCAAATGCAGCCCTTACAGCATTAATTGCATCTGGTCTTGAAACAAAGCAGTTTTATTTCTATGGTTTCTTGCAGAGAAATAAAAAGGAACGAAAGATGGAGTTAGAAAAGCTTCGTTATGTACAAACTACAATGATGTTTTATGAAGCGCCTCATCGTTTAGATGATACTTTAATTTCGATGCAGGAAGTGTTGGGAAATAGAGAGATTGTATTATGTCGGGAGTTAACGAAAAAATTTGAGGAATTTATTCGAGGAACAGTCGAAGAAGCAATTGAGTGGACGAAGCAAAATGAGGTACGTGGTGAGTTTTGTATTTTAGTAGCTGGTTCGACAGAAGAACCTGCTCCAGAAGAACAATGGTGGGAATCTCTTTCAGTATATGATCATATTGAACACTATATAAATGAAAAAGGTATGAATTCAAAAGAAGCGATTAAAACAGTCGCTAAAGATCGAGATTTGTCGAAAAGAGATGTATATCAAATCTATCATGTCGATAAAAAATAAGCTTCTCATAATTGAGAAGCTTATTTTGCTGTTTCGATATAATCTTGAAGTTCGTTTAAGATTTGCTCAGCGCCTTCTTTGCTTAAGATGATTTTACCTTCAGCTAAAGAAAGGTTACCGTCAGATACTTCACCAGTTACTTGGCAAGTCATGTTTGGTTTATATTTTTTTAAGATGATTTTCTCGTCATCAACATAGATTTCAAGAGCATCCTTTTCTGCAATACCTAAAGTACGGCGTAATTCGATTGGAATTACTACACGACCTAATTCATCAACTTTACGAACAATACCAGTA
Source organism: Bacillus sp. AY2-1 (assembly GCF_008368965.1). Lineage (NCBI taxonomy): Bacteria > Bacillati > Bacillota > Bacilli > Caryophanales > Bacillaceae > Bacillus > Bacillus sp. AY2-1. Next base: position 6,960 of record NZ_QPEL01000065.1, read on the forward strand.
GATTTCATAATTTTTTTCCTCCTAAATAAATAGTTTATAAGTTTCGAGTCTATTTTTAGATTCGTCATTTTTCGACAAAATACCCTATGGACATATGATACCAATCATTTACATTTCCGTCAATTCTTAAATTCTATATTTTTTAAAAAGATTTATAGATTTCTTATTTCTTATATATAATAGATTGAGAGGAAATTCCACAATTATTTACATTGTTTTCTGAAAAATTAACAAATTTTAAGTGGAGATTGTATATTTTTTTGGAATATGAGCAATAGATGATAAAGATATCGAGCATTAAGAACCCAAATTCAAAATTAGGTTGGGGTAAAGAAGATAAGTGAGATTCGGGCTGCTCGTAAAAGCCCGATTGATGTGGGCTAATAATCAGTGGGGATGAACAAAAACCCCGCTGATTAAAGTTTCACTTTATATATGAGTTTTTGATATACTGTTTATAAATACATATGAGGTTATTCGGGAGGTCCAAAACAATGACAGAGGAAAATAAGTCCTTTTATATTACTACCCCAATTTATTATCCAAGTGGAAAATTACACATTGGACATGCTTATACGACAGTAGCAGGAGATGCAATGGCACGATATAAGCGTATGCAAGGATACAATGTTCATTATTTAACAGGAACTGATGAGCATGGACAGAAAATCCAAAAAAAAGCAGAAGAATTAAATATTACACCACAAGCATATGTGGATAATATTGTTGCAGGAATTAAAGAACTTTGGGAGAAGATGGATATCTCTTATGATGATTTTATTCGTACAACTGAAGATCGTCATAAAGATGTTGTTGAAAAAATCTTTAAGCAACTAGTAGATCAAGGTGATATTTATCTTGATGAATATGAAGGTTGGTATTCTGTACAAGATGAGACATTCTATACGGAGCATCAATTAGTAGATCCAATTATGGAAGGTGACAAAGTAGTTGGAGGAAAAAGTCCAGATAGTGGTCATGATGTAGAACTTGTTCGTGAAGAATCATATTTCTTTAGAATGGGTAAATATGTCGACAGACTATTAAAATTCTATGAAGATAATCCACATTTCATTCAGCCAGAGTCTCGTAAGAATGAAATGATTAATAACTTCATTAAACCAGGCTTAGAAGATTTAGCAGTTTCTCGTACTTCATTTGACTGGGGAGTTCGTGTTCCAGGTAATCCGAAACACGTTATTTACGTATGGGTTGACGCATTATCTAACTACATTACAGCATTAGGTTATGGAACAGAAAATGAAGAGATGTATAAGAAATTCTGGCCGGCAGATGTGCATTTAGTTGGAAAAGAAATCGTTCGTTTCCATACAATTTATTGGCCAATCATTTTAATGGCATTAGATTTACCTCTTCCGAAAAAAGTCTTTGCTCATGGCTGGATTTTAATGAAGGATGGAAAGATGAGTAAGTCAAAAGGAAACGTAGTAGATCCAGTTACATTGATCGATCGTTACGGATTAGATGCATTACGTTATTACTTACTTCGTGAAGTTCCATTCGGATCTGACGGTGTATTCACACCAGAAGGATTTGTGGAGCGTATTAATTTCGATCTAGCAAATGACTTAGGTAACTTATTAAATCGTACAGTAGCTATGATTGATAAGTACTTTAACGGAGAAATCCCTGCATTTAAAGCGAATGTAACGGAATTTGATGAAACGTTAGTAACGTTTGCAAAAGATACATTGAAAAAAGTAGAAGAGGCAATGGAGAATATGGAGTTCTCTGTAGCGTTAGGATCTATTTGGCAATTGGTTAGTCGTACGAACAAATATATTGATGAAACACAACCATGGGTATTAGCGAAAGATGAGAATGATCGTGAAAAGTTAGCTTCTGTAATGGCTCATTTAGCAGAAGTACTTCGTCAAACAGGTATTATGCTTATGCCATTCTTAACAGTAGCACCAAGCAAGATGTTCGCTCAGCTTGGCCTTACTGATGAGGCTCATAAATCTTGGGAAAGTCTATCTACAATTGGCTGTATTCCAGCTGGAACAAAAGTAGAAAAAGGAAACCCAATTTTCCCTCGCTTAGAAATGGAAGTGGAAGTAGAGTACATTAAGGAACAAATGAAAAGCTCTGCTCCTAAAGTAGAAGAGAAAAAAGAAGAAGAACCGAAGGCAGAAGAAATTACAATTGATGATTTCTTTAAAGTAGAATTACGCGTAGCTGAAGTACTATCTGCTGAACCTGTGAAAAAAGCAGACAAGTTGTTAAAAATTCAACTAGACTTAGGCACAGAAAAGCGTCAAGTTGTTTCTGGAATTGCGAAATTCTATTCGCCAGAGGACCTAAAAGGTAAAAAGGTTATTTGTGTAACAAACTTAAAACCTGTAAAATTACGCGGTGAATTATCGCAAGGTATGATTTTAGCGGGTGAAGAGAATGGCGTATTGTCATTAGCATCAATTGATCAAAATCTACCAAATGGTACAAAAATCAAGTAATTAAGACAAGAAAAGAGATGTTTCACGTGTAACATGTGTGAAGCGTCTTTTTTCTTTTTACACTCTCTATTTTTGCATTAAGATTGTAGTATTGTTATCGTTAAGTTATTAAAGAACTTATTTTTGTAGAATAAACTTGATTTCAATATAAAAGGAGTTATGTATTATGTTGTTTGATACACATTCACATTTGAATGCAGAGCAATTCGAAGAAGATTTGCAAGAAGTTATTGCCCGAATGAAAGAAGCGGGAGTTACTTATACAGTTGTTGTTGGTTTTGATGAAGTAACGATAAAAAAGGCGATGGAATTAGCTGAAGCCTATGATTTTATTTACGCTGCGGTTGGATGGCATCCAGTTGATGCAATTGACATGACAGAAGAACATTTAGCTTGGTTAGAAGAACTTGCTTCTCATCCTAAAGTCGTTGCACTTGGAGAAATGGGTTTAGATTATCACTGGGATAAGTCTCCAAAAGAAATACAGAAAGAAGTATTCCGTAAACAAATTACATTAGCTAAAAAAGTGAAATTGCCGATTATTATACATAACCGCGATGCAACTCAAGATATTGTTGATATTCTAGAAGAAGAGAATGCAGCTGAAGTAGGAGGCATTATGCATTGCTTTAGCGGCAGCGTAGAAGTAGCAGAGCGATGTGTTGATATGAACTTTTTAATTTCGTTAGGCGGACCAGTTACATTTAAAAATGCTAAGAAGCCGAAAGAGGTTGCTACGAAGATTCCATTAGAGAAATTGTTAATAGAGACGGATTGTCCGTATCTAACGCCGCATCCATTTCGAGGGAAACGAAATGAACCGAGTTATGTAAAACTCGTAGCAGAAGAAATTGCGAATTTAAAAGGAATTTCTTATGAGGAAGTAGCAGAAATGACAACCAAAAATGCAAAATTTTTATTTGGTGTTGAATAAAAAAGAATGGGGAAACCTGTTCTTTTTTATTTTGAAAAAACACTAGTAGAAGTGATGAAGAAAATAAATGTGAATGATGAAGTGTTACAATAAGGACAGAGAACAAAGATTTTTCTATTCTATTTTTTAAAATATAAGAATGGGGAAAATAATAATGGAAAAGTCGTCATTTTTTTGTTTTACTAAGTAGAGACGAAACGAGTGTGGAGGCAAGCATGAAAATAAAAGAGATTATCGTTGTAGAAGGTAAAGATGATACAGTTGCGATTAAGCGTGCTGTTGATGCGGATACAATTGAAACGAACGGTTCAGCAATCGGTGATCATGTTATTGAGCAAGTTAAATTAGCGCAACAAAAAAGGGGCGTTATTATTTTCACAGATCCGGATTATCCTGGAGAGCGTATTCGAAAAATTATTTCTGACAAGGTTCCCGGCTGTAAGCATGCCTTTTTACCGAAGGAAGAAGCGCTTGCTAAAAGGAAAAAGGGAGTTGGGATCGAACATGCTTCTAATGAGTCGATCCGCCGTGCTCTAGAGAATATACATGAAGAAATGGAAGTTTATACAAGTGAAATTAGTTGGAGTGATTTAGTCGATGCGGGCTTAGTGGGCGGAGAAATGGCAAAGAGCCGCAGAGAAAGAATGGGTAAGCTATTAAAGATTGGTTATACAAATGCAAAACAGTTACATAAACGATTACAGATGTTTCAAGTTTCAAAGGAATTATTTGGAGAAGCTTATAAGCAAGTAATACAGGAGGAAAAAAAATGAAGGATATCGCAACGCCAAATCGTACAAAAGACATTGTTGAAAAGTATGGATTTTCATTCAAAAAAAGTTTAGGACAAAACTTTTTAATTGATACAAATGTATTAAATCGTATTGTCGATCATGCTGAAATTGGTTCAGAAAGTGGTGCAATTGAAATTGGACCAGGTATCGGTGCATTAACAGAGCAATTAGCGAAGCGTGCTAAAAAAGTAGTGGCTTTTGAAATTGATCAAAGACTATTACCAATTTTAGATGAGACGTTAGCACCATATGGTAACGTTACAGTTATTAATAAAGACGTACTAAAAGCGGATGTACATGAAGTATTTAATGAGCAATTTGAAGAAGGGCAAGATGTAATGGTAGTAGCTAACTTGCCATACTATATTACAACGCCAATTTTATTTAAATTGCTTGAAGAAAAGTTACCAGTTCGTGGATTTGTTGTTATGATGCAAAAAGAAGTTGGAGATCGTTTAGCTGCTAAACCTGGAACGAAAGAGTATGGTTCTTTATCGATTGCCATTCAGTATTATACAGAAGTTGAAACAGTTATGACTGTACCGCGTACAGTGTTTGTACCACAGCCAAATGTTGATTCTGCAATTATTCGCCTTCTAAAGCGTCCGAAACCGGTTGTAGAGGTGACAGATGAAACATTCTTCTTTGAAGTAGTACGAGCAAGTTTCGCACAGCGCCGTAAAACTTTAATGAATAATTTATCAAATAATTTAAATGGTTTCCCGAAAGATAAGGAATTATTGGATCGAATTTTAACAGAAGTAGGAATTGATCCAAAGCGAAGAGGCGAAACGCTATCTATTGAAGAGTTTGCAACATTAAGTAATGCATTGGTTCTTCATAAATTATCATAAGAATATGAAAGGGACAGTTCAACTTGAACTGTCCCTTTTGTCACCTTTCTCCCTCTAAATTCATATTTTAAAAACAGGTAAGATGGCCTAATGAGTTTGGAGGTAGGAGAATGGCTTTACATGTTGGAGAATTAGTGGAACGATATTCTCATAAGAGGGATATTCTTTTTCGTATTATAGAAATAAAAGGCGAGATAGCTATATTGTTTGGAGAGGAAATTAGACTGGTGGCGGATGCGCCACTTGAAGATTTAATTAGTATAGATCAACGAGAACATAAAAAAAGGGTGAAGCGTGAGAAAGAAACAATGGAGCGCACGTATCGTTTGTTTCAACAAGATTATGTGTTAATGAAACAAAGGCATGAACATACTTCAACTGGTGGATACACAAGTGAGGTGAATTATTTTCAAATGCCGGGACGTGTATTGCATATAGATGGAGACCCTTTATATTTGCGCAAGTGCTTAGACTTATATAACAAAATTGGCGTTCCTGTACAAGGTATTCATTGTAAAGAAACGGAGATGCATGAAAAAGTAGTAGACTTAATAGATCACTTTCGCCCAGACATTCTCGTTATTACGGGGCATGATGCATATACAAAATCGAAAGGAGTGAAGGGAGATTTAGCGGCATATAGGCATTCAAGGCATTTTGTACAGGCTGTTCGAGAAGTGCGAAAAAAATATCCATCATTGGATCAACTTGTTATTTTTGCTGGGGCATGTCAATCGCACTTTGAGGCACTAATTCGTGCAGGGGCCAATTTCGCTAGTTCACCATCTAGAATTAATATTCATGCACTAGATCCCGTATATGTAGTTGGTAAAATTAGTTTTACTTCATTTATGGAGAGAGTCAATGTATGGGATGTCGTACGTAATACAATTACTGGTGAAAAGGGACTAGGTGGAATTGAAACGAGAGGGATTTTACGAACGGGATTACCTTTTCAACATTACGAAGAGTAAGCAGGGTACATATGTATCTTGCTTTTTTGTATGGAAGGATTTAAATGAATTTGGATAAAAAGAGGCAAGAACGTACAGACTACGTAATGATACTTTTACAATATAGTATTTCTTCTATCTATTCAAACGCAAGATGATATTAGCTGTGAATCGCGGTTAATAATTAGGATAGATATATAGTGCTTTAAGTGTTCAATCTAAATTACAGCGAGGTGTAGCGAAGTATATGTCAAAACGTTTAGATGAAATTAAAAGCGAATTAGATCACCATCTTGGACAGCGACTTATGTTAAAAGCAAATAGTGGAAGAAGAAAAACTGTGGAGCAATCAGGTGTACTAGCAGAAACATACCGTTCTGTTTTTGTTGTACAATTGGATCAACAAGAAGATGCGTTGCAACGTGTATCTTATAGTTATGCAGATGTTTTAACAGAGACAGTAGAGTTAACATTTTATGGAGACCCTCATAATGAGGTCATTTTATAATCCATATATCATTACATATATTCCCATAAATGAAAAGCTATATTATTTTGCATACTAACTATACCGTAGCAAAATAAGGAGGGACTCTGCATTGAGTAGACGAAGAGGTGTCATGTCAAACCAATTTAAAGAAGAGCTAGCAAAAGAGCTTGGCTTTTATGATGTTGTTCAGAAAGAAGGATGGGGCGGAATTCGTGCGAAAGATGCTGGTAACATGGTGAAACGTGCTATAGAAATTGCAGAACAGCAATTAATGAAACGAAACCAGTAGTTGTAAGATACTTTCTATGCTACGGTAGCCGAGGAGACATTCCTCGGCTTTTTGTACTCTAAAAGGTGCCATCATTTTACATAAGTAGTTTCATTCTGAATGCTTTTCGTTATAATTAGGGAAGTGTCATCGTCTTACTATAAATTTATGGTAAAATAAACGATAAAAGATTGAGTACATAGAGTGGGTGAATAGATTGAAGCTACTAGTGAAAGCACCAGCAAAGATTAATCTGTCGTTAGATGTACTGGGAAAAAGACAAGACGGATATCATGAAGTGAAAATGATTATGACAACCATTGATTTAGCAGATCGTCTAGAACTAACGGAATTAGCAGAAGACCGTATTGAAATTTTATCCCATAATCGGTATGTCCCAGACGACCAACGAAATTTAGCTTATCAGGCAGCGAAATTATTAAAAGAGAAGTTTAATGTAAAAAAAGGTGTATCTATTACTATTGAAAAAACGATTCCAGTAGCAGCTGGATTAGCAGGTGGAAGTAGTGATGCAGCAGCGACATTACGTGGTCTTAATAAATTATGGAATTTAGGGCTTACAATTGATGAGTTAGCAGAGCTTGGCGCAGAAATTGGATCAGATGTATCGTTCTGTGTATACGGCGGCACAGCAATTGCCACTGGAAGAGGAGAGAAAATTGAGCATATAAAGACTCCGCCTTCTTGTTGGGTTATTTTAGCGAAACCACATATAGGTGTATCTACTGCTGATGTGTATGGAAATTTAAAGTTAAATCGAGTTACACATCCAAATGTAGATAAAATGGTTGATGTCATAAATTCTGGAGATTATAAAGGGATTTGTGATACTGTTGGTAACGTTTTAGAAGATGTAACATTTGGAATGCATCCTGAAGTTGCACGTATTAAATCACAGATGAAGCGATTCGGAGCGGATGCTGTATTGATGAGTGGAAGTGGTCCAACTGTATTTGGACTTGTACACCATGATTCTCGAATGCATCGCATTTATAACGGGTTAAAAGGATTTTGTGAACAGGTCTATGCGGTACGTTTATTAGGAGAGCGAGAAACGCTTGAATAAAGACGTATAATACGTTATGATTTGTTTAGAATATTCGTGATTTGAGGTGAGAGTATGAAAATTAGAAGAAGTACAAGATTAGTCGATATGACTTATTACTTGCTACAAAACCCTCGTCAGCTAGTATCTCTCACTTTTTTTGCTGAAAGGTATCAATCGGCTAAGTCTTCCATTAGTGAAGATTTAGTTATTATTAAGCAAACGTTTGAACAACAAGGGGTCGGCACATTGCAAACGATACCAGGAGCAGCAGGAGGAGTGAAATATATACCGTATATAAGTGAAGAAGAGGCAGATCTAATTATTGATGAGCTTTGTGGCTTATTTGAAAATCCAGATCGTATTTTGCCTGGCGGTTACTTATACATGACAGATTTATTGAGTAATCCTCGCCATATTAATGGCGCAGGTCGTTTGTTTGCTTCTGTTTTTGCTAGGCAATCAATTGATGCGGTTATGACGGTGGCAACGAAAGGGATTCCACTTGCTTATGCAGTGGCAAATTACTTAGATGTACCAGTTGTAATTGCAAGGAAAGATAATAAGGTAACAGAAGGTCCGACTGTTAGTATTAACTATGTGTCGGGTTCTTCTAAACGAATTCAAACAATGACATTAGCAAAACGCAGCCTTCCAGAAGGATCGAATGTTTTAATTATTGATGACTTCATGAAAGCTGGTGGAACGATTCAAGGTATGATGAGTATGTTAGAAGAGTTCAAGGCTAATGTTGTTGGTATTGGTGTATTAGTAGAATCCACAGATATTGAAGAACGACTAATTAATAATTTTGTATCATTAATTCGTCTATCGGAAGTTGATGTGAAAGAAAAAACGATTCAAGTGGAAAAAGGGAATTATTCTCTTGCACCATTTGATGAAGGGCTTGTAGAGGCTGAATAAAAGGTAGAGCAGATAGCTCTATCTTTTTTTATTTTATTTATAGATTATAAAATAGATGGACAAACTGCCTTTCGTACACTATTTTTAAAGAGTAAAATAAATAATAAAAGGGTGAAAAGTATGAAAGTTGTTCAAACAAGCAAGGCACCACAAGCGATTGGACCTTACTCACAAGGGATTATTGTAAATAATATGTTTTATAGCTCAGGACAAATTCCATTAACGGAAAATGGGGAGCTTGTAACAGGAGATGTAACAGTACAAACAGAACAAGTATTTCAAAATTTACAAGCGGTATTAGAGGAAGCAGGTGCTTCATTTGATACAGTCGTAAAAACAACAGTATTTTTAAAGGACATGGATGATTTTAATGCAGTGAATGAAGTATATAGCTCTTATTTCTCTACTCATAAACCAGCTCGATCTTGTGTGCAAGTAGCAAAATTACCGAAAGATGTTTCCGTTGAAATTGAAGTAATCGCCCTAGTTAAGTAACCTTTTGTAAGCGATAACCTCCACTAATCTCTATATTCAACTACATTAAAAATTTTTATCTTAAAAATTTTTAAAAAATTAAAGGGAAAATAGAAAATTTGTGGAATTTATACAAATATATCGCTTATTTAGAAAAGGGTGGTGAACACAAGATGGAAGTGACTGACGTAAGATTACGCCGCGTAAACACAGAAGGCCGCATGAGAGCAATTGCCTCTATTACTTTGGACCATGAATTTGTTGTTCATGATATTCGTGTAATTGATGGTAATAATGGATTATTTGTAGCAATGCCAAGTAAACGTACTCCAGATGGAGAGTTCCGTGACATTGCACATCCGATTAATTCTGGTACACGCTCTAAAATTCAAGATGCGGTTTTAACAGAGTATCATCGTTTAGGCGAGTTAGAAGAGGTTGAGTTTGAAGAAGCAGGTGCTTCGTAAAATTCGAATGAAAAGGGCTTTGACGAAAAGCCTTATAATTTTGTAGCAAACTCCTGTAAGCATTTACAGGAGTTTGTTTTTTTTACTTTATATTTGTAAATTTCATAATTCATTAATATAAAAAGAAGAAACTACTAATTTTTTCAAAATCATTTTAAATAGTATAGCTTATTTCTTAAAAAAGATACTAAAGAGTAAAACATCTTATAAGAATTATGGTAAAATTTAATAGTTAAAATGTGTTTCTTGAAATATATGATGATTTAGGATAATATCTTTAATGGATAAATAGGTTGCGATGGAGGGTCTATATGTCAAACAGATTTGCAGTGATTCTAGCTGCAGGTAAAGGCACACGTATGAAGTCTAAGCTATACAAAGTGCTGCATCCTGTATGTGGAAAACCCATGGTACAACACGTAGTCGATCAAGTATCTCAATTAGGATTGCAGAAACTTGTAACGGTTGTTGGACATGGTGCTGAAATGGTACAAGAACAGCTAGGAAACGTAAGTGAGTTTGCATTACAAGCAGAACAACTTGGTACAGCACATGCTGTAGATCAAGCTGCAAGTGTACTTGCAAATGAAGAAGGAACAACTTTAGTTATTTGTGGTGATACGCCGCTAATAACTGCTGAAACGATGGAAGCATTACTTCAGCAACATAAAGAAGCAGGAGCAATGGCGACGGTGCTAACAGCGTACATAGAAGAACCTGCTGGATATGGCCGTATTGTTCGTAATGAGAATGGTCATGTTGAAAAGATTGTTGAGCATAAAGATGCAAATGAGAAAGAATTAGCTATTAAAGAAATCAATACAGGTACGTATTGTTTTGATAATAAGGCTTTATTTGCTTCACTTTCTAAAGTTTCAAATGATAACGTACAAGGTGAATATTACCTTCCAGATGTTATTGAGATTTTAAAAAATGAAGGTCATATCGTATCAGCTTATCAAACAGAGCAGTTCGATGAAACGTTAGGTGTTAACGACAGAGTCGCTCTATCGCAAGCGGAAATTATTATGAAAAACCGTATCAACCGAAAGAACATGGTAAATGGTGTTACAATTATTGATCCAAGTAACACTTATATTTCTGCTGATGCAATTATCGGTAGTGATACAGTTCTTCATCCAGGAACAATTATTGAGGGGAACACTGTAATTGGTTCTGATTGTGAAATTGGACCGCATACAGTAATTCGTGATAGTGAAATTGGAGATCGTACGACAATTCGTCAATCTACTGTACATGATAGTAAACTTGGTACAGAAGTATCGGTTGGTCCATTTGCACATATTCGCCCAGATTCAGTTATTGGAGACGAAGTACGCGTTGGAAACTTCGTGGAAATCAAAAAAACTGTCTTTGGTAATAGAAGTAAAGCTTCACACTTGAGTTATATCGGGGATGCACAAGTTGGAGAAGACGTGAATCTTGGTTGTGGTTCAATTACGGTGAACTATGACGGTAAGAATAAATTCAAAACTGTGATTGGTAATGGGGTATTTATTGGATGTAATTCAAACCTTGTTGCTCCAGTAACAGTTGAAGATGGTGCTTATGTGGCAGCAGGCTCTACAATTACAGAGAATGTTCCATCAAAAGCATTATCGGTAGCACGTGCACGTCAAGTTAACAAAGAAGACTATGTTGATCAATTGCTGAATAAGAAAAAATCATAATGTGGAGGGTTAATCTAGATGTCGACTCAATATCTAAATTCTAATTTGAAAGTATTCTCTTTAAACTCTAATAAGGAACTTGCTGAGCAGATTGCAAAGCATATTGGAGTAGGACTAGGAAAATGTTCTGTTGATCGTTTTAGTGATGGAGAAGTTCAAATTAACATTGAAGAAAGTATCCGTGGTTGCGATGTATTCATTATTCAATCTACAAGCTTCCCAGTAAACGAACATATCATGGAATTACTTATTATGATCGATGCATTAAAACGTGCATCTGCGAAAACAATTAATATTGTTATTCCTTATTATGGTTATGCGCGTCAAGACCGTAAAGCGCGTTCTCGTGAACCAATTACATCGAAACTTGTAGCAAACTTGCTTGAAACAGCAGGTGCAACTCGTGTAATCACTCTAGATTTACATGCTCCACAAATTCAAGGGTTCTTTGATATCCCAATCGACCACTTAATGGGTGTACCGATTCTTTCTGATTACTTTGAAACAAAAGGTCTTAAAGATATCGTAATCGTGTCTCCTGATCATGGTGGTGTAACTCGTGCAAGAAAAATGGCAGATCGTCTAAAAGCGCCAATCGCTATTATTGATAAGCGTCGCCCTCGCCCGAACGTATCAGAGGTAATGAACATTATCGGTAATATTGAAGGCAAAACAGCGATTTTAATTGATGACATCATTGATACAGCTGGTACAATTACATTAGCAGCAAACGCTCTTGTTGAGAACGGTGCTTCTGAAGTATATGCTTGCTGTACACACCCAGTATTATCTGGTCCAGCAATTGAACGTATTCAAAATTCAAATATTAAAGAGTTAGTTGTAACGAACTCTATCGTATTACCGGAAGAGAAGAAAATCGACAAAGTACATGAACTTTCAGTTGCTCCATTAATCGGAGAAGCAATCATTCGTGTATACGAAGAAGAATCTGTGAGTGTATTATTCAATTAATTGGATAGAATGAGACGTAACCAAAATTGGTTACGTCTTTTCGTATCGAAAAAAGAAAGTAGTGGTACAAGAATGAAATTGATAGTAGGACTTGGGAACCCAGGTAGAGAATATGAATTAACAAGGCATAATATTGGATTTATGGCCATTGATGAACTTGCGAAGCGTTGGAACATTTCTTTGAATGAACAAAAATTTAAAGGTGTATTTGGTGCAGGTTTTGTTAATGGAGAAAAGGTAATCTTATTAAAGCCGCTAACATATATGAATTTATCTGGAGAAAGTATTCGTCCACTCATGGATTATTATAAAATTGATGTTGAGGACTTCGTTGTTATGTACGACGATTTAGACATTCCTGTAGGTAAATTGCGTCTTCGCATGAAAGGTAGTGCTGGTGGACATAATGGTGTAAAGTCAATGATTTCACACCTAGGAACACAAGAATTTCAACGTATCCGTATGGGAATTGATCGCCCGAAAAATGGAATGAAGGTAGTCGATTATGTATTAGGACGCTTTACATCTGAAGAGATTCCGGATGTTAACCATTCTATTGAAAAAGCAGCGGATGCATGTGAAGAGTGGCTAAATAAGCCTTTTCTCCAAATCATGAATACTTTCAATAGTTAAAAATGAGATTAGGAATATTTCTTTTTTGTTTTACCCATACTAGTAGTAATTTAATTTTTAGGAGGCTAGTATGGAAGGGTATTATTATTGCAGACACTGCGGAGGTAATGTAGGCTCCATTAACGCAGAAAAAGTATATAGCGACGTTTTATTTCAACTAACAGAGCAAGAAGTAGTAGAGATGATTCATTTTCATGAGAATGGAAATATATATATAAAAACGATTTGTGAATCGTGTCAAGAAACGCTCGCATCTTATCCTGAGTATTATGAATATGAAAAATTTCTGCAATAAAATGTTGTCGCTTTGGCATGTCCAAAGCATTTTTCTGTTTTCCTTTTCCGAAATATTTGCATAAAATAGAATGGCTTGCTCTTTATGTTGAGAGGAGTTTTAAAAATGATAGGTTTATTAGAGCAATTTTATAAAAATAAAGAGATACAATCAGTTATTAATGGATTAGAAGATGGGTTAAAGGAACAACTTATATCAGGGATGGCAACGTCTTCTCGTTCATTATTAATGGCGGCTTTATATAAAAAAACAAAAAAATCACAATTAATCGTGACACATAACTTATACCAAGCGCAAAAAGTACATGAAGATTTAGTGGCGTTACTTGGTGAAAAAGATGTGTGGCTATATCCAGTGAATGAACTTATAGCATCGGAAATTGGGGTTGCAAGTCCAGAATTGAAGGCGCAACGTATAGAAGTGTTAAATCGCTTGGCTGCTGGAGAGAATGGAATCATTGTAGCTCCAGTGGCAGGATTGCGTAGATTTTTACCAATAAAAGAATTGTGGAAGCAAAAGCAAGTTGAAATCAATCTAGGGCAAGAGATTGATTTAGATGCGCTCTTGCATACTTTACATCATATTGGCTATGAACGTAAGTCGATGGTAGAAGCTCCAGGGGAGTTCAGTTTGCGCGGGGGAATATTAGATATTTATCCTTTAACTGAAGAACTACCATTTCGTATTGAATTCTTCGATACAGAAGTCGATTCTATTCGATTATTTGATGTGGATGAACAGCGTTCTCAAGGAAAAAAAGAAAGCGTTAAGTTTGGTCCGGCAACAGAGTTTTTATTTTCACAGGAAGAATTAAAATCAGGAATTCAGCATCTTGAAGAAGGTTTGACTAAGACGATGCAAAAACTTTCTGATGATAAACTAAAGACTACAGTACTTGAGACGGTAAGTCATGAAATTGAGATGTTGAAAAACGGGCAAAGTATAGAACAGATGTTTAAATACTTATCTATTTTCTATAAAGAACCTGCTAGTCTGATAGATTATTTACCAGAAGACGGTGTTGTAATTTTAGATGAGATTTCCCGTATTCAAGAAACAGCATCACATCTGGAAACAGAAGAGGCGGAATGGTATATATCACTTCTTGGTGAAGGAACAATTATTCAAGATTTATCTTTCTCTCACGCATTCGAGGGATTTCTTCATCATAAAAAAAGAAATTTTGTATATTTAACGTTATTCTTGCGTCATATTGCACACACGCATCCGCAAAATATTGTAAATGTAACATGTAAAACAATGCAAGATTTCCATGGACAGATGAATTTGTTAAAAACAGAAATTGATAGATGGAATGAAGGGCATTTTACGACTGTTGTACTTGGAACAGATGATGAACGTGTGAAAAAATTACAACATATTTTAAGTGATTATGATATTGAGGCAGATATTGTGGAAGGTACAGATATCTTATTGCCTGGAAGGTTACAAATTGCTGTAGGTGATTTACATGCAGGATTTGAAATGCCGATGCAAAAGCTTGTTGTCATTACTGAAAAGGAGCTTTTTCATAAGAAAGTTAAAAAATCACAACGTAAACAAAAGTTATCGAATGCTGAACGTATTAAAAGTTATTCGGAATTAAAAGTTGGAGATTATGTAGTTCATGTAAATCATGGTATAGGTAAATTTTTAGGTATTGAGACATTAGAGATTAATGGTGTTCATAAAGATTATTTAAATATTAAATATCAAGGTAATGATAAGTTATACGTTCCAATTGAACAAATTGATCAAGTCCAAAAATATGTAGGGTCTGAAGGTAAGGATCCAAAAGTTTACAAATTAGGCGGTAATGATTGGAAGAAGGTTAAAACGAAAGTTGAAAAATCTGTACAAGACATTGCGGATGACCTAATTAAACTATATGCTGAACGCGAAGCTTCAAAAGGCTATGCATATACGCCAGATACAGCAGAACAACAAGAGTTCGAATCATCTTTCCCATATCAAGAGACAGAGGATCAGTTACGTTCTATTGACGAGATTAAAAAAGATATGGAACGCGGACGCCCGATGGATAGGCTCCTTTGTGGTGATGTAGGGTATGGAAAGACTGAAGTGGCTATTCGTGCGGCATTTAAAGCAATTATGGATGAAAAACAAGTTGCAATTTTAGTACCGACAACGATTCTTGCGCAGCAACACTATGAAACAATTCGAGAGCGTTTTCAAGATTATCCAATCAATATAGGATTATTAAGTAGATTCCGTACGAGAAAACAACAAAATGAAACGATTAAGGGTTTAAAGGATGGCACAATAGATATTGTAATCGGAACACATCGTATTTTATCTAAAGATGTTACTTATAAAGATTTAGGGCTTCTTATTATTGATGAAGAACAAAGATTTGGTGTGACGCATAAAGAGAAAATTAAACAATTGAAGGCGAATGTTGACGTATTAACATTAACGGCAACTCCGATTCCACGGACGCTTCATATGTCTATGCTTGGTGTGCGCGACTTATCTGTTATTGAGACACCGCCAGAAAATCGTTTCCCAGTCCAAACGTATGTAGTAGAGTATAATCCAGCATTAATGCGAGAGGCGATAGAGCGAGAGCTTGCAAGAGGCGGTCAAATTTACTTCCTATATAACCGTGTAGAGGATATTGAAAGAAAAGCAGATGAAATTTCGATGTTAGTTCCAGATGCCCGTGTAACATACGCACATGGGAAAATGAACGAAAGTGAATTAGAGTCTGTTATGCTATCATTTTTAGAAGGACAGCATGATGTTCTTGTAAGTACAACAATTATTGAGACGGGTGTAGATATTCCGAATGTAAATACGTTAATTGTATTTGATGCAGATCGTATGGGATTATCACAGTTGTATCAGCTTCGTGGGCGTGTTGGACGTTCTAATCGTGTTGCATATGCATACTTTGCCTATAAACGTGACAAAGTGCTGTCAGAGGTTGCAGAGAAGCGTCTGCAAGCAATTAAAGAGTTCACGGAACTTGGATCTGGTTTCAAAATTGCGATGAGAGATTTATCTATTCGTGGAGCAGGTAATTTGTTAGGGGCAGAGCAGCATGGATTTATTGATTCTGTCGGATTTGATCTATATTCTCAAATGTTAAAAGATGCAATTGAACAGCGTAGAGGAACAGATGGGGCTGAAAATACAGTTAATGTTGAAATTGACTTAGAGGTAGATGCATACTTACCAGATGCTTATATTTCAGATAGTAAGCAAAAAATTATGATGTATAAACAATTTAGAGGTGTTTCTGCAATTGAGGATATTGAAGAATTGCAGGAAGAAATGATCGATAGATTCGGTGATTATCCACAAGAAGTCGGTTATTTATTACAAATTGCAAATATCAAAGTGTTGGCAATGAAAGAACAAATTGAGTTAATTAAACAGAATAAATTTGAAGTAACATTCCTGTTTTCTGAACAAGCAAGTCAAAATATTGATGGTGGAAAATTATTCATGCTTGGAAATAGTTTTGGACGTATGATCGGTTTAGGAATGGAAGGATCACAATTGAAAATTGTTATGAAAACAAATGGTTTAGAGACATCGAAGTGGTTAACAATTGCTGAAAATTTATTAAAAGGCTTACCAGATGTAAAAAAAGAAGTAATAAATGCCTAAAATAAGATAAAAAAATACAATTCGACGTGCATAGAAGAACTAATGTGTAAAATACTATGTCTAACAGTTGGTGATTTTTACATGAACAGGTAAATTCACCACTTTGATCATCAGTAGAAAGTGAGGCAGCATTAGAATGAAAGCAACTGGAATCGTACGTCGAATTGATGATTTAGGCAGGGTAGTAATCCCGAAGGAAATTCGTAGAACTTTACGTATTCGAGAAGGAGACCCACTAGAAATATTTGTTGATCGCGATGGAGAGGTAATTTTAAAGAAGTATTCTCCAATTAGTGAACTAGGTGATTTTGCAAAAGAATATGCTGAGGCTTTATATGACAGCTTAGGACATAATGTGCTTGTCTGTGATCGAGATTCTATCATCGCAGTATCAGGCGTATCGAAAAAAGAATACTTAAATAAAAGTGTTGGCGATTTAATCGAAAAAACGATGGAAGAACGAAAGTCTGTTATTATGACGGACGAAAGTGATATTTCCATTATCGATGGTGTAACAGAAAAGGTTCATTCTTATACAGTTGGACCGATTGTTGCAAACGGAGACCCGATTGGAGCTGTCATTATTTTTTCGAAAGAAGCTATTATAAGCGAAATCGAGCATAAAGCGGTTAATACTGCTGCCAGTTTCTTAGCGAAACAAATGGAACAGTAAGGGTGTATAATTTTAGAAGTAGCAATTTTTCCTAATTATGATCTTTCTTTTTGAGAAATCAATTATTTGGAGATATATGTATATTGAATGAAGGTAGCGCTTTGCTACCTTTTTTCGTTGAGTATTTTTAACGGTGCAGGAACCTATTATTACCCGTGGTGGTAAGGCAGCTTGTTCATTTCTTTATGATATAATACGAGAGGTGAGAATAGAAAAAGGAGTTTTCTTATATGGAAGCGAAGAAGTATCAAGCCTTTTGGCGCGGGGCTATTATATTAACGATTGCAAGTTTTGTTACAAAAGTATTAAGCGCTTTTTACCGTATTCCATATCAAAATATAGCGGGTGATATTGGTTTTTATATTTACCAACAAATTTACCCGTTTTATGGATTTTGTTTAATTTTAGCTACTTATGGGTTTCCTATTATCATTTCGAAAATGGTTGCAGAACGACTAGAGCGGGGAAAACAAAAAGAAGCAGAAGAAATTATTTGTGTATCTTTTTGGTTTTTATTGGGAATTGGTTTTATAGGCTTCTTTACATTGTTTTTTGGGGCCAAAACAATTGCGATAGCTATGGGTGATATATACTTAGATAAGTTACTACGTGTTATTTCATTTTCATTCTTATTGATGCCGTTTTTGTCTGTAGCAAGAGGGTATTTTCAAGGCTTCAATAATATGATGCCAACAGCTGTTTCGCAAGTAATAGAACAAACAATTCGAGTTTCTATTATTGTATTTTTATCGCTATTCCTAATTGCTCACGGATTTGATTTATATACAGTTGGTGCAGGGGCTATGTTAGGCTCAATTGCGGGTGGACTTATTGGGATTATTGTACTTATGTTGTATATGCGTCGAGATTTTCGTTCTATATTTTTCAAAAGTGTAGCGAGAATTAAGGGAAAAAGGAGGATAATTAAAATCCTTTTTTGGCAGGGGTTAGCGATTTGTGTTAGTAATTTAGTGCTTATTTTTATACAGATGGCAGATTCAATATCCTTGTACACCTTACTTATTGGTGCGGGAGAACAGGTTGAAAGTGCAAAGGTATTAAAGGGTGTTTATGATAGAAGTATTCCGCTAATGCAATTAGGTACTGTTGTGACGACTTCTTTCTCGTTGTCACTTATTCCAATTATTACAGCGGCGAAGGAAAGAGGAGATCTTTCCTTTATTCAAGAAAAGGTAAAGTTAGCAATGAAAATAACACTTGTTATTGGACTTGCAGCAGCTATTGGACTAACTTGTATTATTCAACCTACGAATATTATGTTGTTTGAAAATAGTGATGGATCAGATGTTTTATCTATTTTATCTTTATCTATTTTATTTAGCTCGTTGTCAATTACGACGGCTTCTATTTTACAAGGGTTGGGACAAACATTTAAGCCAGCATTATTTGTTGTATTTGGAGGTTGCTTAAAGTTAGCGTTAAATTATATATTTATGCCTTATTTTGGTGTGAAAGGGGCAGCCTTTGCGACTTTGTGTGCGTTAATTATAATTTCTGGGCTAAATAGTTTGTTGCTTATGAGAGCTGTATCAGGATCGCTTATCAATAAGCGAAATATGTTAGGTGTAGTGATTAGTGGTATCTGTATGGGATTTGTATTAATGATGTTCACACGTGTGTTGCAGGTGTCTGGATTAGTAATTGATACGGAACATAGAGGAATCGCGACGCTTGAAGCGTTGCTAGGTGTAGTTGTCGGCGGATTGACATATATGTTTTTAATTTTGAAATTACGTGTATTTACAAAAAAAGAATTAGGAACCGTTATGAAACAAGAGAAAAAAGAAGGTTCATTGAAGAAGAGTGGATAGAGGTGACAGATTGTGAGTGGAATCATTACTATTTTAGGTTTAGGTGCTGGTGAATTAGATCAGCTAACGATGGGTGTATATCGAAAGATAAAAGAAGCAGATCATCTGTTTGTTAGGACGAAGGAACATCCAGTTATAGAAGAATTGGAGAAAGAAGGCGTGCAATATACGGCTTTTGATGATGTATATGAAGCGCATGATACGTTTGAAATTGTATATGAAACAATTGCGAATAAATTGCTAGAACAAGCTGAAGGTACAGAAATTATCTATGCTGTTCCAGGGCATCCGCTTGTAGCAGAAAGAACAGTTCAGCTACTGTTGGAAAAAGGTGAAGATTCAAATGTTGAATTGCGAATTGAGGGTGGACAAAGTTTCCTTGATCCTATGTTTGCAAGCCTAAAGATTGATCCAATTGAAGGATTTCAATTACTTGACGCTACATCATTTAAAAGAGGACAATTAGAATTACGTCAACATCTAATCTTTTGCCAAGTATATGATGCATTCGTTGCATCTGATGTGAAATTAACATTAATGGAGATGTTGCCGGATGATTATGAAGTGTATATCGTAACAGCTGCAGGAACTTCATTTGAACAAGTAAAGAAGGTACCGTTGTATATGTTAGATCATGAAACGGAATTGAATAATTTAACGAGTGTGTATGTGCCGCCAGTTCAGGAGCGTGCATCCTTGTATCAACAGTTCGATGTACTTAGAGAAATTATTGCAGAACTTCGAGGCCCAAATGGTTGTCCGTGGGATAAAAAGCAAACACATCAATCATTAAAGAAATATTTAATTGAGGAAGCTTATGAAGTATTGGAAGCAATTGATGAAGAGGATGATGATCACTTAGTAGAAGAATTAGGTGATATATTATTACAAGTTATGCTTCATGCTCAAATTGGAGAAGATGAAGGTTGGTTTTCTATAGATGATATCATTCGAACTCTATCTGAGAAAATGGTTCGTCGCCATCCACATGTATTTGGAAATACGGATGTAAACAATGCTGATGAAGTGATTGCCAATTGGGAAGAAATTAAAAAACAAGAAAAAGGATTCGTGAAAGAATCTGTTTTAAATGGCGTTCCAAAAAGTTTGCCGCAGTTACTACGCGCCTATGAAATTCAGAAGAAAGCCGGTAAGGTTGGATTTGATTGGGTTGATGTGCAGCCTATGATAGAGAAAGCTTTGGAAGAATGGCAAGAGTTCCAACAAGAAGTTACAAACATGGATGAGGAAAAGATGCTAGGTGAGTTTGGTGATTTACTATTTGCATTTGTTAATATAGCTCGTCATTATAAAATAGATCCAGAAGAGGCGTTACGTTCAACTAATGAGAAATTTACTGGTCGTTTTTTATACATGGAGGCAAAAGTAGCTGAAATGAATAAAGAGATGGAAGATTTATCATTAGAACAGTTAGATGTTTTATGGGAAGAAGCGAAACAAACAGAGCGTTAATAGGGGGATTTGAGATGCGTCTAGATAAGTTTTTAAAAGTGTCACGTTTAATTAAAAGAAGAACATTAGCGAAAGAAGTAGCTGATCAAGGAAGAATATCTATTAATGGTCAAGTGGCAAAAGCAAGTTCGGATGTGAAAGTAGCTGATGAATTAACAATTCGTTTTGGTCAAAAAATAGTGACTGTAAAAATAAATGAATTGAAAGAAACAACTAAAAAAGAAGATGCAGCAAATATGTATAGCTTAGTTCGCGAAGAAAAAGTAAAAGCGGAAGAAGGCTTGTTCTAAAATCATTTATCCCCTCATACATTACTATTAGCTAGTAAAAACCTATGGGGGGATTTACGTGAATAATGGTTACTCACCTACGTCTTCTAATCAACAAAATGTTTCTGTGGAGCATGATATTATTATGCGTGGAAGGCGTGTAATTGATATTACTGGTGTGAAGCAGGTAGAGAGTTTTGATAGCGAAGAGTTTTTACTCGAAACCGTAATGGGTTTTTTAACGATTCGTGGTCAAAATTTACAAATGAAAAATTTAGATGTAGAAAAAGGTATTGTGTCGATTAAAGGGAAAGTTCATGAGATGCTGTATATTGATGAAAATCAAGGAGAAAAAACTAAAGGTTTCTTTAGTAAGTTGTTTAAATGAGCTTAACAATTCAGTTGTATACAATGCTTTCAATGATTGGAATGGGTGCTTGGATTGGAGCATCTTTAGATACATATCAACGTTTTTTAAAGCGTCAAGAACGTAAACGTTGGCTTGTATTTATACATGATATACTATTTTGGATTGTCCAAGCATTATTTGTCTTTTATGTATTGCTTCTCGTAAATGAAGCTGAGTTACGTATATATGTGTTTTTGGCATTATTATGTGGTTTTGCGGCATATCAAAGCTTACTGAAAGCACTATACATGAAGCTGTTAAATTTTCTCATCTATATTTTTATGCAAACAACATATTTTTTTGTTCGAATTATACAGCTACTCATGATAAAACCTGTTATTATTATAGCGCAGCTATTTATTGCATTTATATTATTCTTATTTCGTATACTGCTTTCAATTGGACATGTGTTATGGAAAATGGTGATTTGGATATTACTTTTCATATGGAAAGTTTTTTTCTGGCCTGTTCGATTTATTGCTTCGCTCATATGGAAACTTCTCCCTAATCGTGTTAAACTTTTTATAGTGAAACATATAGGGTTCCTGCAATATATAGCAAAATTGAAGGGACATATCTTCCAAATATGGGAGCGTATAAAAAAGAAGTTAGGGGGACCTCGGAAATGAGGGAACTGAGACAAAGAACAATCGAAAAACAGAGTCCAAATCCTGTTAAAGAGCATATAATACAAACGGATGAGAACAGGAAGCGACTTTATCGCCGTTTAGCGGTTTTTCTTGTCTTTACTTTTACAATTATTGCGAGTATTAGTGTAACGTTTTATCAACAAAACAGTTCCATTAAAGCAAAAGAAGCAAAAGTTAAGGACATGAAAAAAGAACTGGATTCATTAACGAATAAAGAAAAAAGTCTAAAAGACGAAGTTCAAAAGTTAAATGATGAAGAGTACGTATTAAAGATTGCTAGAAGGGATTATTTCTTCTCTGGTAAAGGGGAGATAATTTTTCCTGTTTCGAAGTAGAGTATGTCTTATTGACACTATATTTTAGGATTATATATAATAAAGTAAAATTTGACTTTTTAACCACTAAGGAGGAGCATTTTTTTTATGTCAATCGAGGTAGGCAGCAAGTTACAGGGTAAAGTAACAGGTATTACAAATTTTGGGGCTTTTGTGGAGCTGCCAGAAGGCTTAACTGGTCTTGTTCATATTAGTGAAGTTGCTGATAACTATGTAAAAGATATTAACGATCACTTAAAAGTGGGCGACCAAGTAGAAGTAAAAGTTATTAATGTTGAAAAAGATGGAAAGATTGGTTTATCTATCAAAAAAGCGAAAGAACGTGAAAAAACAGAAGGAGATCGTCCACGCGGTGAATACCAACGCGGTGGTGATCAACAACGTTCTGGACGTCCACAACGTAATAATCGCTCTTTCAACAGAGATAATCGCGGTGGCGGTAACGACCGAGCTCCAAAAGAAACATTTGAGCAAAAGATGGCACGCTTCTTAAAGGATAGCGAAGATCGTTTAACTTCTTTAAAGCGTAACACAGAGTCTAAACGTGGTGGCCGTGGCGCACGTCGCGGATAATAAGACCGTTTAGTTTTTAACATATAGAGAGGTACCCAGAGTGATGGCTCAGGGTACTTTTTTATATGTGAAAATATATTTTAAAAAAGTTTTCAAGATATGTTGACTTTAAATAATATCTGATGTAAGATACTAATTGTCCGTTAAATACGACGACATGGCGGTGTAGCTCAGCTGGCTAGAGCGTACGGTTCATACCCGTGAGGTCGGGGGTTCGATCCCCTCCGCCGCTATATTTAATTTAACGGCCCGTTGGTCAAGTGGTTAAGACACCGCCCTTTCACGGCGGTAACACGGGTTCGAATCCCGTACGGGTCATCTAAAAAGATCATGCAAATTTGCATGATCTTTTTTTGTTAAATGGATTAAGATATACAACACTTCTACAAAATCACCCTATATTTTCTGAATATTTAATTAAAAAATCGAAATAACTTACATACCGTGTATATCTGTAGAGTTATTTCGAATAAAAAGTCGAACGATTATAAAAGTGAAAACTGTTGTTTTGACAAAAATCCCAACAATCATCTTTTATAATGACAGTAATTAAACTATGCAGGTGGTGTTAAAAGTATGCCTAAAGCAGGAAGGAATACTATGAATACAAGTGTATTGGCAATGAATGAGAGTCAGCTTGGAGGAATAAAGTGGACGAGTAAGTTGCGAATGAAATTTGAACAAGTTTTCTTTAGATGGGGATTTATTATTGTTGTTATTGGTTTTCTTTTGGGAAGAGCATATATATTAACAAATATCTTACCGTTTGCACTACCATTTTTTGCTGCTGTTTATGTTATGAAGCGGGATAAGATGCCGCTAGCATTTTTAGCTCTAATGGGAGGAGCTCTTTCAGTCTCGATAGATAATTTGTTTTTTACTTTTGCATCTATCTTTACTTTCTTCATTTATAATATCTTCTTTAGTAGATTCACACGTAAAACCGTTGGACTTGTTCCATTTCAAGTATTTATCTCCGCATTAACCGCACACTTAGTTGTTGTATATTTTGCACAACAAACTGTCACCATGTACGATTTACTCGTTAGTACCATTGAGGCTGGGCTTAGTTTTGTATTAACTATGATATTTTTACAAAGTGTTCCGCTTTTAGTAGAAAGGAAAGGAAAACAACAGGCGTTAGAGACGGAAGAAATTGTTTGTTTGATTATATTACTAGCATCTGTTTTAACGGGTACAACAGATTGGTTTGTATATGATGCTTCTATTCAACATATTTTTACACGGTATTTAGTACTAGTATTTGCATTTATTGCGGGTGCTGCTACAGGATCTACAGTGGGGGTCGTAACAGGTTTGATATTAAGTTTAGCAAATGTATCTAGCTTGTCCCAGCTTAGCCTTCTTGCTTTTTCTGGATTGCTTGGTGGGTTGTTAAAAGAAGGGAAGCGTTTAGGTGTTAGTTTAGGTTTATTAATTGGGACAAGCTTAATTACATTATATGTAGACAAACAGACAAATATTGTAACGACTTTAATTGAGTCAGGCGTAGCGATTGCTATCTTCTTATTAACGCCAAAGCTTGTTTTAGATCGTATTGCTAAATTTATGCCAGGTACACAAGAGCATTCGCAAGATCAACAACAATATTTAAGAAGGATGCGCGATGTTACAGCGAACAAAATCAACCAATTTGCAAATGTATTTGCTGCTTTATCTAATAGCTTTTCTGTATATGGGTATGTAGAGGAAGAAGATAAAGAGACAGAAGCAGATTTGTTTTTGAGTACAATTACTGCGAAAACATGTCAAACATGCTTTAAAAAGGATCAATGCTGGGTAGTGAATTTCGATAAAACGTACGATTATATGAAACAAATAATGAGTGAAACGGAAGAAGGAACCCTGCAACATAATCGTAAATTAGTTCGTGAGTGGGACAAGCATTGTGTGAGAGGGAAAAAAGTGACGGATTTAGTAGCGGGTGAATTAGATCATTTCTATGAGGGACAAAAATTACGAAAACAAATGAAGGAAAATCGTAGAATAGTTGCGGAGCAACTATTAGGTGTATCAAAGGTTATGGAGGATTTTGCTAAGGAGATACAACGAGAGCGTGAAAATCATCAGGTGCAGGAAGAACAGATTATGCAAGCGTTCCGTGATTTTGGTGTCGAAGTAGAGCATGTTGATATTTATTGTTTAGATAGAGGAAGTATTGATATTGAAATGTTGATTCCCGTTGCATCTAATGAACATGGTGAATGTGAAAAGTTAGTTGCACCGATGCTTTCGGATATCCTTAAAGAAAATATTGTCGTTAAACATGAAGAAAAGTCTTCTTATCCGAATGGCCACAGTTTAATATCATTCGGTTCGGCGAAGACGTATTCTCTTGATACGGGATTGGCCACAGCCGCAAAGGGCGGTGGATTTGTTTCGGGTGACTCTTATGCGATGATGGATTTAAGTGTTGGCAAATATGCACTTGCGATTAGTGATGGTATGGGGAATGGGCAAAGAGCTCATATGGAAAGTAAGGAAACGGTGAAATTATTACAAAAAATACTCCAATCCGGTATTGACGAAGAAATAGCGATTAAGTCTATTAATTCAATTCTTTCTTTGAGAACGACGGAAGAGATGTTTACGACATTAGACTTAGCTATGGTAGATTTGCGAGATGCGAGTGCAAGGTTTTTAAAGATCGGATCAACGCCGAGTTTTGTTAAACGCGCGAATAATATTTTGAAAATTGAAGCAAGTAATTTGCCGATGGGAATCATCGAAGATGTTGAAGTTGATGTGGTGGGTGAACAATTAAAAACGGGCGATATCCTTATTATGATGAGCGATGGGATTTTTGAGGGAGCGCAGCATGTAGAGAATCATGAATTGTGGATGAAACGAAAAATTAAAGAATTGCAAACCGAAGACCCGCAAGAAATTGCTGATATCATTATGGAAGAAGTGATTCGCTCTTGTGATGGTTATATAAATGATGATATGACTATTGTAGTGGCAAAAGTGAAGAAAAATATGCCGAAGTGGGCTACGATTCCGATTGTAGGCATGCAGGCGCAGTAAAATGTAAGTGGAATGTTTATCTAAAATTTGATTTTAAAAACCTAGGCGAATACCTAGGTTTTTTTGTGGGAAAAGGTAATGCTATTGATTTTGTGAATACAGACGGAGGATGTAAGATAAAAATGTAATTTTTGTATATCTTTTTTTTGCACAATGTTTGTAAAAGTTGTACCATTATAGACAAGGCGACTAATGTTGCTGTTCTTGTTTAATGAAAGGTGATTGCGAAGTTGAAAGATACATTTGTTGAAAAAGTAGATGACTTTGTAAAGCAGCATGATGTATTAAAGAATGATTCAACAATTGTTGTGGGAGTTTCTGGTGGTCCTGACTCGTTAGCCCTTTTATATTATTTATTAGAAAAAAGAGCGGAAAAACAGTTGGAAATTGTAGTAGCTCATGTGGATCATATGTTTAGAGGTGATGAATCTCATGAGGATTTACAGTTTGTGCAGGACCTTTGTGAAGAACTGGGAATTATTTGTGAAACGATAAGAATTAATGTATCACAATATCAACAGCAATACGGGATGAATGCACAGGTTGCTGCTAGGGAATGCAGATATGCATTTTTGGAAAGAATAATGAAGAAATATGATGCAAGATATGTTGCTCTTGGACATCATGGAGATGATCAAGTAGAGACGATTTTAATGCGTCTTGTAAGAGGGAGTACTCCGAAAGGATATGCAGGAATTGCAGTGAAGCGTCCTTTTCATAATGGATATTTAATTAGGCCGTTACTTGGGGTAACGAAGGAAGAAATTGTTGATTACTGTAATAAGCTAAATTTAATTCCACGTATAGATCCGAGTAATAAAAAGGAAGTATATACAAGGAATCGATTACGTAAATATGTCCTTCCTCACTTAAAAGAAGAAAATCCACAAATGCATGAGAAATTCCAAAAATTTAGCGTGCAGATGCAAGAGGATGAGGCTTATTTGCAGGAATTAGCTTTTGAGAAAATGAATAAAGTAATTACAAAAAAAAGTGATAAACAAATTAGCTTATCAATTCCTGCCTTTGAATCCATGTCTATGCCTTTACAAAGAAGAGGGATTCAACTAATATTAAACTATCTTTATGAATATAAGATTCCATCTTCTCTTTCTTCTATACATATTGACAAGGTGATTGAGTTTTTTAAGCGGACACAACCTTCAGGTTCACTTGATTTTCCAGGTGATTTGAAAATTGTTCGTACATACGAGGAGTGTAGCTTTAGATTTAAACAAGAAATTGTCTCTCCTTTTTTGCAAGATTTATCAGTACCCGGGATCATTACGCTATTGAACGGGGATGAATTTGTAACAGAGGTGAGCGAAGATATACCAAGTAACATGAATGAAACAGTATTTGTTGCTAAGTATAATGATATATCATATCCACTTCGTATTCGTTCTAGGGAAAATGGAGATCGCATGTCAATACAAGGTATGGATGGCACGAAAAAGATAAAAGCTATTTTTATCGAAGCGAAAGTACCAAAAGAAAAAAGGGAAGAATGGCCGGTCGTTTGTGATGCAAGTGGGAACATTATTTGGGTACCCTTGTTGAAGCGATCTGCATTTGCAATTTCGAAAGAGATGGCAAAGAAGGGTAAATATATGATTATTCACTACAAAAGCAAGGAGTCTTCCGGGAGGATAATGAAATGATGAATCAAGATATCGAAAAAGTATTAATTTCTGAAGAACAAATACAAGAAAAGGTGCGCGAACTAGGTGCAGTTATTGCAGAGGATTATAAAAACACAGTACCCCTTGCAATTGGTGTATTAAAAGGCGCAATGCCATTTATGGCAGATTTATTAAAGAGAACAGATACATATCTTGAAATGGATTTTATGGCTGTATCTAGTTATGGTCACTCTACAGTTTCAACAGGCGAAGTGAAAATTTTAAAAGATCTTGATACTTCTGTAGAAGGTCGTGATATTTTAATCGTCGAAGATATTATTGATAGTGGTCTTACACTAAGCTACTTAGTAGACTTATTCAAATATCGTAAAGCGAAGTCTGTAAAAATTGTTACATTATTAGATAAGCCAACAGGCCGTAAGGTTGATCTGAAAGCGGATTATGTTGGATTTACTGTTCCACATGAATTTGTAGTAGGATATGGATTAGATTATAAAGAGCAGTACCGTAATCTTCCTTATGTAGGCGTATTAAAACCAAGCGTTTACTCAAATTAATTAAATACAGGCTTTACAATTGTATAGGAAAGTTTTTCTATGTTACGATTTACTATAGTGTTTATGCCGTGAGAGGAGGTTAGGAATGAATCGTATCTTCCGTAATACCATCTTTTATTTACTGATATTCTTAGTAGTAATTGGAATCGTGAGCTATTTTAATGGTTCGACACAAAAAACGACATCAGTTAGCTACGACAAATTCATTACTAAACTAGAAAGCGGTGAAGTGCGTAATGTGCAACTTCAACCGAAAAATGGTGTATTTGAGGTAAAAGGACAATTCAATAACTCTAGCCAAGGAGAACAATTTGTTACTTATGCACCAAATACTGAGGAATTACAAAAGAAAATCAATGATAAAGCGAAAGGTGCCGAAGTTAAGTATCAACCAGCAGAAGAAACAAGTGCTTGGGTAACATTCTTTACTTCAATCATTCCGTTTGTCATCATCTTCATTTTATTCTTCTTCTTATTAAACCAAGCTCAAGGCGGCGGTAGCCGTGTTATGAACTTCGGGAAAAGTAAGGCGAAGTTATATAATGATGAAAAGAAAAAAGTTCGTTTCAGAGATGTTGCTGGGGCGGATGAAGAGAAACAAGAACTTGTTGAGGTAGTTGAATTCTTAAAAGACCCTCGTAAGTTTTCTGAAGTTGGTGCCCGTATTCCAAAGGGTGTCCTATTAGTTGGACCTCCAGGTACAGGTAAAACTTTATTAGCACGTGCTGTTGCAGGTGAGGCTGGCGTTCCATTCTTCTCTATCAGTGGTTCTGACTTTGTAGAGATGTTTGTCGGTGTCGGTGCATCACGTGTACGTGATTTATTTGAAAATGCAAAGAAAAATGCTCCTTGTATCATTTTCATTGATGAAATTGATGCAGTAGGTCGTCAACGTGGCGCAGGTCTTGGTGGTGGTCATGATGAGCGTGAGCAAACATTGAATCAGTTACTTGTTGAAATGGATGGATTCGGTGCAAACGAAGGTATTATTATCATTGCTGCGACAAACCGTCCAGACATTCTTGACCCAGCGTTATTACGTCCAGGTCGTTTTGACCGTCAAATTACAGTAGATCGTCCAGATGTAAATGGCCGTGAAGCTGTACTGAAAGTACATGCGCGTAATAAACCGCTTGATGAGCATATTAATTTAAGAGCAATTGCGACTCGTACACCAGGATTCTCTGGTGCGGATCTTGAAAACTTATTAAACGAAGCTGCTTTAGTAGCTGCACGTCGAGATAAGAAGAAAATTGATATGAGTGATATCGATGAAGCAACGGATCGTGTTATTGCAGGTCCAGCTAAGAAAAGTCGTGTTATCTCTGAAAAAGAACGTAATATCGTTGCTTTCCATGAAGCAGGCCACACTGTAATTGGTGTTGTTCTTGATGAGGCTGATGTCGTTCATAAAGTAACAATTGTCCCTCGTGGTCAAGCTGGTGGATATGCGGTAATGCTTCCGAAGGAAGATCGTTACTTCATGACAAAGCCAGAGTTACTTGATAAAATCACTGGTTTACTTGGTGGTCGAGTAGCTGAGGAGATTGTATTTGGTGAAGCAAGTACAGGTGCTCACAACGACTTCCAACGTGCGACTGGTATTGCAAGACGTATGGTTACGGAATTCGGTATGAGTGATAAGCTTGGACCGATGCAATTTGGTAGCTCACAAGGTGGTCAGGTATTCTTAGGAAGAGACTTCCATTCAGAACAAAACTACAGTGATGCAATTGCGCATGAAATTGATGTGGAAATGCAAACGATTATTAAAGACTGTTATGCTCGTGCGAAACAAATTCTTACTGAAAAACGAGATAAGCTTGATATTATCGCAAAAACGTTACTTGAAGTAGAAACATTAGATGCAGAGCAAATTAATCATTTATATGATTATGGCAGATTACCTGAGCGTCCAACATCTTCAGATGATGTGAAAGTAAACATCAATATGAAGAAAGACGATGAAGATAAAGAAGATAAGTAAGAAATGAAGGAGTGACTATCGTCACTCCTTTTTTATTTGTTAAGATTTTTGCTAATTACTATTGAGGGCTTAGTGGATAAAGTAATTTAAGTAAAACTAGTATTAAAAATTGAAATAGAGAGCAATCTTTTTGTAAAATGATGAGGATAGGAAAGCTGATTATATAAGTATGTGTGATATGATGTTTTTATAAGTTTTATACATACTACACAAATATAGATTAAATAAGATAAGTGGTGAGAATATGATTTTTGTATTGGATGTAGGGAACACAAATGCTGTACTAGGCGTGTTTGAAGAGGGGGAACTTCGTCAGCATTGGCGCATGGAAACAGATCGTCATAAGACAGAAGATGAATATGGAATGCTTGTAAAACAGTTACTTGATCATGAGGGTCTCTCGTTTGAAGATGTGAAAGGTATTATTGTGTCTTCAGTCGTACCACCAATTATGTTCGCTTTAGAACGTATGTGTGAAAAGTATTTTAAAATTAAACCGCTTGTAGTAGGACCTGGAATAAAAACGGGGCTAAATATTAAATATGAAAATCCACGTGAAGTAGGCGCAGATCGAATTGTAAATGCAGTAGCAGGAATCCAATTGTATGGAAGTCCACTTATTATTGTTGATTTTGGTACGGCTACTACATATTGTTATATTAATGAAGAAAAGCATTATATGGGTGGAGTTATTACGCCAGGAATTATGATTTCAGCAGAGGCTTTATATAGTAGGGCGGCAAAACTTCCTCGTATTGAAATTACAAAACCGAGCAGTGTTGTTGGGAAGAATACAGTAAGTGCGATGCAATCAGGTATTCTTTATGGTTATGTAGGACAAGTGGAAGGTATTGTTAAGCGTATGAAAGAGGAAGCTAAACAAGAACCGAAAGTTATTGCAACAGGTGGATTGGCGAAATTAATTTCAGAGGAATCGAATGTAATTGATATTGTAGATCCATTTTTAACGTTAAAAGGCTTGTATATGTTATATGAGCGTAATGCAAATTTACAGCAGGAGAAAGGTGAATAAATAAGTATGAAAGATTATTTAGTAAAAGCGTTAGCGTTTGATGGAGAAGTACGTGCGTATAGTGTACGTACAACAAATACAGTAAGTGAGGCACAAAGACGTCATGATACATGGAGGACAGCTTCGGCGGCACTTGGTCGTTCTTTAACTGCAGGTACAATGATGGGTGCGATGTTAAAAGGTGATCAAAAGTTAACGATTAAGGTAGAAGGTAATGGTCCGATTGGCCCTATCTTAGTGGATGCTCATGCAAATGGAGATGTACGTGGCTACGTAACGAATCCACATGTTGATTTTGAAGGAACGGAACAAGGGAAATTACGTGTATATCAAGCGGTAGGTACAGAAGGTTTTGTAACAGTAATTAAAGATATTGGTATGCGTGAGCCGTTTATCGGTCAATCCCCAATCGTTTCGGGAGAACTAGGGGAAGATTTCACGTATTATTTCGCAGTTTCTGAGCAGACGCCTTCTTCTGTTGGTGTCGGTGTTCTTGTAAATGGAGATGACAGCGTATTAGCGGCGGGTGGATTTATCCTTCAAATTATGCCGGGCGCACAGGAAGAAACAATTTCATTCATTGAAGATCGTTTGCAAAAAATCCCGCCTGTATCAACATTGATTGAACGAGGCCTTTCTCCAGAAGAGCTACTATATGCAGTCCTTGGAGAAGATAAAGTAAAAGTATTAGAAACAATGGATGTTCAATTTAATTGTACGTGTTCACGTGAGCGTATTGAGAGTGTGTTAATTAGTTTAGGTAAAACAGAGTTAGAGCAAATTCGTGAAGAAGAAGAAGAGACAGAAGTTCATTGCCATTTCTGTAATGAACGTTACAAGTTCTCTAAAGAAGATATTACAAATTTAATTGAGAATTTGTAATAAGGGGATTAACCCTCCGAATAGATTGACAAACAGGGAATTTTCTGACAAAATCTAAATATAGATAAAACCAATAAAAATACTCGGTGTTAGGAGTGACAGGAATGCGAGTGGCACAATCAGTTTCAGAATTAATCGGGAAAACGCCGATCGTTAAGTTGAACCGCATCGTAGAATCAGACAGCGCAGATATATACTTAAAACTAGAATTTATGAATCCGGGGAGTAGCGTTAAAGATCGTATTGCACTAGCTATGATTGAAGATGCTGAAAAAAAGGGATTGTTAAAAGAGGGCGATACAATCATTGAACCAACAAGTGGTAACACAGGTATTGGTTTAGCGATGGTAGCGGCTGCTAAAGGATATAATGCAATTTTAGTAATGCCAGAAACAATGAGTATTGAGCGTCGTAATTTATTACGTGCTTACGGTGCTGAATTAGTATTGACTCCAGGTCCTGAAGGGATGGGTGGAGCAATTCGTAAAGCAACTGAATTAGCAAAAGAGCATGGTTACTTTATACCGCAACAGTTCCAAAATCAATCGAATCCACAAATTCACCGTTTAACAACAGGTCCAGAAATTGTTGAACAAATGGGTGATCAATTAGATGCGTTTATTGCAGGTATTGGTACAGGTGGAACAATTACTGGTGCTGGTGAAGTGCTGAAGGAAGCATATGAAGGTATTAAAATTTATGCAGTAGAACCTGCGGATTCACCAGTGTTATCTGGTGGGAAACCAGGTCCACATAAAATCCAAGGAATTGGGGCGGGATTTGTCCCAGAGACATTGGATGTAGAAGTATATGATGAAATTATTCAAGTGAAAACAGAGCAAGCATTTGAATATGCGAGAAGAGTGGCTAAAGAAGAAGGTATTTTAGTTGGTATCTCTTCAGGAGCAGTTATTTATGCAGCAACAGAAGTTGCGAAAAAGTTAGGTAAAGGGAAAAAGGTACTCGTTATTATTCCAAGTAACGGTGAACGTTATTTAAGTACACCACTTTATCAATTTGAATCATAATTAAATGCGATTGAAAAAGCATCCTTGAAAAAGGATGCTTTTTCTTTTTGGATTGGAAATAGGAAAAGAGTGAATGACTAGAAAACTTCATGTAAAATAAGAGGTAGTATAATTAAATTATTTTCACTAGCCTTCGAGTATAATCAATCTCTATATAAATAACTTATGTAGTTTGAGGTGGTTCATCTAAGAGGGTGGGATAAAAGAAGACGGGGTGTTGATATGCAACGAAGAAAATCTTTAGCGCTTTCTATTCCATATCAGTTAGATTTCTTTAAGCAATATAAATTTCTTTCTCAGGATAAGCCGCAACATATTTTGCTGGAAAGTGGACGTGGCGGTCGTTATAACATAGTGGGTTTAAACCCGGTAGCGGCAATCCAAGGAAAGGGTGTAAAGTTACATATAAGTGAAAGTGGTAAGGAAACAATAAAAAAAGGGAATCCATTAGATTTAATGCAAGAATATATGGAGAAATGGAAAACAGACTACAATCCAGAGTACCCACCTTTTCAAGGTGGTGCAATGGGCTACTTTAGTTATGATTGTATCCGTTATATTGAAAAACTCCCTTCTCTTGCAGAGGATGATCTGAATATACCCGATATATACTTTTTATTATTTGATGATGTGTTTGTCTATGATCAAAAAGAAAAGGTATTGTGGATTATTACACATTATGTAGATAAGCATGCAGAAGCGGAAGAACGTTTAAATGAATGGAAGGATCTTTGGACGGCAGAAGTGCCTGAAGTGACTATGCCGTTTGAACGTCCTAAAAAGAAAAATGAAGCGGTTGCCTTTACAGAAGCAGGCTTTATGAAGGCTGTTGAATGTATTCAAGAGTATATTGGAAATGGTGATGTGTTTCAAGTAAACTTGTCGACAAGACAGGAAAGAACTTTACAAACGCATCCACTAGAAATTTATACAAGTCTTCGTAAAATTAATCCATCTCCATATATGGGTTACTTAGAGCTTGGGGATTTTCAAATTGTTAGTGCTTCGCCTGAATTGCTGATTAAAAAACAAGGGCAAGAAGTAAGTACACGACCAATTGCAGGTACAAGATCCCGAGGTGCAAATGAACAAGAGGATCAAGACTTAGCAAGGGAATTAATTGAGAACGAAAAGGAACGAGCAGAGCATGTGATGCTTGTAGATTTAGAGCGAAATGATTTAGGACGTGTTTGTAAATATGGTACTGTAGAAGTCGATGAATTTATGGTAATTGAAAAGTACTCACATGTTATGCATATCGTTTCCAATGTGCGTGGTGAGGTGGAAGAAGATAAGGATGCTTTCGATTTAGTGAAAGCTGTATTTCCTGGTGGAACAATTACTGGTGCACCGAAAATACGTACGATGGAGATTATAGAAGAATTAGAGCCTGTTCGTCGAGGGATTTATACAGGTTCAATTGGTTGGATTGGTTATTCTGGAGATACGGAATTAAATATTGTCATTAGAACGCTTCTTGCGAAAGATGGGCAAGCACATGTGCAAGCTGGAGCGGGAATTGTAATTGATTCAAATCCGAAAAATGAATATAAAGAGTCGTTAAAAAAGGCAATTGCTTTATGGCGTGCAAAAGAAAGTAGCGAAGAAACGGTTAGGTGAGAGAAATGATATTAATGATTGATAATTATGATTCTTTTACATTTAATTTAGTACAGTTTCTTGGAGAACTTGGACAAGAGCTTGTTGTTAAGCGTAATGATGAAGTGAGTATTGCAGATATTGAGAATATGAAACCAGATTTCTTAATGATTTCGCCAGGTCCATGTAGTCCTAATGAAGCGGGGATTAGTATGGAAGTTATTAAATACTTTGCTGGGAAGATTCCGATTTTTGGAGTTTGTCTTGGGCATCAATCGATTGCACAAGTATTTGGTGGAGAAGTTGTTCGTGCAGAGCGATTAATGCATGGAAAAACGTCACTTATGCATCATGATGGGAAAACGATTTTCTTAGATATTCCTAATCCATTTACTGCAACGCGTTATCATTCCCTGATTGTTAAGAAAGAGTCATTGCCAGATTGTTTAGAGGTAACATCTTGGACAGAGGAAGGGGAAATTATGGCGATTCGTCATAAGACACTGCCGATAGAGGGTGTGCAATTCCACCCAGAATCTATTATGACTTCTCATGGGAAAGAGTTACTACAGAACTTCATTCGTAAATATAGTCCAAGTGTGACATCATGTTAATTTACGTAAATGGCGAGTATGTAGAAGCGAATGAAGCGAAAATCTCCCCTTATGACCATGGTTATTTATATGGGCTGGGAGTTTTTGAGACATTTCGTATTTATAATGGTCATCCTTTTTTGTTAGATGATCATTATAACCGTTTAATAGGTGCGCTAGATGCATTGCAAATTAAATGGACAATGACAAAAGATGACGTGATGCTTATTTTGAAAAATCTACTCGCTAAGAATGAATTGGAACATGCGTATGTACGTTTTAATGTATCAGCAGGTGTAGATGAAATAGGATTACAAACGGAAATGTATGAAGACCCTTCGGTTATTGTTTTTATAAAACCTTTAACAGCTCCAGGAGATGTAGTAGAAAAAGAAGGGGTTATTTTAAAACAAGTGCGAAATACACCAGAAGGAGCATTTCGTCTGAAGTCTCATCATTATCTAAATAATATTTTAGGGAAGCGTGAAATTGGAAATGTAGTGAGCAAGGAAGGTATTTTCCTTACTGAAGCAGGTTATGTTGCAGAGGGGATTGTTTCGAATCTCTTTTTTGTGAAAGGTGATGTTTTATATACACCTTCGTTAAAAACAGGGATTTTAAATGGTATCACTCGTGCGTTTATTATAAAAAGTGCTGAAGAATTGAATATAGAAGTAAAGGAAGGTTTCTTTACAAAAGATGAATTACTTTCAGCAGATGAAGTCTTTGTAACAAACTCAATTCAAGAAATTGTTCCGCTTTATCGTATAGAAGCGCAGGATTTCCCGGGTAAAGTAGGAGTAGTTACAAAAAGTTTAATGTACCTTTATGGAATGCAGAGAGAGAAATTATGGAGCAGAAATGAATTACGAAGAGGAGATGTGTAGTTTGAAGTGGGATTATGATTTACGCTGCGGCGAATATACATTGAATTTAAATGAAAAGACATTAATTATGGGGATTTTAAATGTAACACCAGATTCGTTTTCTGATGGTGGGAGTTACAACGAGGTAGATGCTGCGGTACGTCATGCAAAAGAAATGCAAGGTGAAGGTGCTCATATTATTGATATTGGTGGCGAATCTACTCGCCCGGGTTTTGCTAAAGTATCAGTAGAAGAAGAAATAAAGCGAGTTGTCCCGATGATTCAAGCGGTTTCAAAAGAAGTGAAATTGCCTATATCTATCGATACATATAAAGCTGAAGTTGCAAAGCAAGCAATTGAGGCTGGTGCTCATATTATTAATGATATTTGGGGAGCGAAGGCGGAGCCAATAATTGCTGAAGTCGCAGCTCATTATGATGTACCTATCATTTTAATGCATAACCGCGATAATATGAATTATCGTAATTTAATGGCGGATATGATTGCTGATTTGTATGATAGTATCAAAATTGCTAAAAATGCTGGTGTGCGAGATGAGAATATTATTTTAGATCCAGGTATCGGTTTTGCTAAAACACCTAAGCAAAACTTAGAGGTGATGCGTAATTTAGAACAGTTAAATGTGCTAGGTTATCCGGTTCTCTTAGGTACATCGAGAAAGTCCTTTATTGGGCACGTATTAGATTTGCCAGTAGAGGAACGCCTTGAGGGAACGGGAGCTACTGTTTGTCTTGGTATTGAAAAGGGTTGTGAGTTTGTTCGTGTCCATGATGTGAAAGAAATGGCGCGTATGGCTAAAATGATGGATGCAATGATTGGTAAGGGGGTAAAGTAATTGGATAAAATTTATATCCATGATATGGAGTTTTACGGTTATCATGGTGTGTTCTCGGAGGAAAATAAATTAGGTCAGAGATTTAAAGTTGACTTAACGGTGGAGTTGGATTTAAAGCGTGCAGGGGAAAGTGATGAATTAGAGCATTCGGTCAATTATGGAGAGCTTTTCGAATTATGTAGAAAAGTTGTTGAAGATAGAAAGTATAAGCTTGTGGAGAGTATCGCTGAAAATATTGCTGCAGATATATTAAAACAATATGAAAGTATTTCACGATGTACAATTAAGGTAATTAAGCCGGATCCACCGATACCAGGTCATTATCGTGCTGTAGCAGTAGAAATTACGAGAGAACGTCCATGAATAATATAGCATACATTGCATTAGGGTCAAATATTGGAGAGCGTTATACGTATCTAACCGAAGCGATTCAGTTCTTAAATAAAAATCCTTATATTCAGGTTGATGATATTTCATCTGTATATGAAACTGAGCCAGTTGGCTATACTGACCAAAGTTGCTTTTTAAATTTAGTTATAAAAATTTCTACCAATTTATCACCACAAGAATTATTGAAAGTAACACAAAAAGTAGAAAATGACCTAGGAAGAAAAAGGGAAATTAGGTGGGGGCCGAGGACTATCGACCTTGACATTTTACTTTATAATCAAGAGAATATTGAAGCAGAGAATCTTATTGTTCCGCATCCGCGGATGTTTGAAAGAGCTTTTGTTATCGTTCCGTTGTTAGAGATTAATCAAGACATAAAACAAAACATTTCACGTTCACAAGTAGAAGAAATGAAAAGGCGAGAGGGAGTAACGGTATGGAAGCAGAAAAATGGGGAAGACGCATTCGTGCTTTTCGAAAGCTAAAAGGCTACACGCAAGAAGGTTTTGCTAAAGAATTAGGGGTATCTGTATCTGTTTTAGGTGAAGTTGAGAGAGGGAATCGATCACCTTCTCAAGATTTTGTAGTAGAAGTTGCTAAGGCATTAAATGTTTCGATAGATGAATTAATGCCAAAGTGACTGTGCAGGAAGGAGTAGGTTGATTGTTAAAGATTGCAAATATTGAGATGAAAAATCCGGTTGTATTAGCACCGATGGCGGGAGTGTGTAATTCTGCATTCCGTTTAACAGTGAAAGAATTTGGTGCAGGTCTAGTTTGTGCTGAAATGGTAAGTGATAAGGCAATATTACTGAATAACAAAAGAACATTAGATATGTTATATATCGATGAGAGAGAAAAACCGTTAAGTTTACAAATTTTTGGTGGAGAGAAAGAAACTCTTGTAGATGCTGCGAAATACGTAGATAAATATACGACAGCAGATATTATTGATATCAATATGGGTTGCCCAGTACCGAAAATCGTAAAATGTGATGCGGGGGCAAGGTGGCTTTTAGATCCCAATAAAATATATGAAATGGTAGCAGCAGTTGTAGATGCCGTTGAAAAGCCGGTTACAGTTAAAATGCGTATCGGTTGGGATGAAGAACATATTTTCGCAATAGAAAATGCTAGAGCTATTGAGCGTGCTGGTGGACAAGCTGTGGCGGTTCACGGACGTACGCGAGTGCAAATGTATGAAGGTAAAGCGGATTGGGATATCATTAAACAAGTAAAGCAAGCTGTGAATATCCCGGTTATCGGAAATGGTGATGTCGAAACACCGCAAGATGCGAAGCGCATGCTTGATGAGATTGGTGTAGATGGTGTTATGATTGGCCGTGCGGCTCTTGGGGATCCATGGATGATTTATCGTACAGTAAAGTATTTAGAGACAGG
The DNA here is from genome assembly GCF_008368965.1 of Bacillus sp. AY2-1. NCBI lineage: Bacteria > Bacillati > Bacillota > Bacilli > Caryophanales > Bacillaceae > Bacillus > Bacillus sp. AY2-1. The sequence continues at coordinate 45,984 of NZ_QPEL01000065.1, forward strand.
TGAATTAATGCCGGAACCAACAGTGCGCGAGAAAATTGATGTATGTATGTTGCATCTAGATCGTCTTATCGACTTAAAGAACGAAAGTGTCGCTGTAAGAGAGATGAGAAAACATGCAGCTTGGTATTTAAAAGGTGTTCGTGGTAATGCGAGTGTACGTAATGGTATTAATGCTTGTAACACACGTGAAGACCTTGCGAATGTGTTAGGTGCATTTGTAGAAGAAGTAGAAGCGAAACAACAAACAATTTACGTTGGTTAATAAGGAACATAGGAGATTGACATTCTTCTATACACTTCCTATAATTACGTGAAAGAAAGAAGAACTGCCAGTTAGTTGCTGGCAGTTTTTCTAGTTGAGTAGAAAATGCTATACTGTATATATTGTAAAAATTAATAGAGCTGGAGTGATATCAATATCATGGATAACATGAACCACGAAGAATTAAACGACCAATTGCTTGTTCGTCGTGAAAAGCTACATAATTTACGTGAGCAAGGAATCGATCCGTTCGGTAAACGATTTGAACGCACAAATTCAACGACCGACTTAGTAAGTTTATATGGAGAATTCTCTAAAGAAGAATTAGAAGAGAAAGAAATCACTGTTTCTATCGCTGGTCGTATTATGACAAAACGCGGTAAAGGAAAAGCTGGATTCGCGCACATTCAAGATTTACACGGACAAGTTCAAATTTACGTTCGTAAAGATACTGTTGGAGATGAAGAGTACGAGTTATTTACGACAGCAGATTTAGGTGACTTAGTAGGTATTGAAGGTAAAGTGTTCAAAACAAACGTTGGAGAACTTTCAGTAAAAGCAACGGGATTTACGCTTTTAACGAAATCTCTCCGTCCGTTACCGGATAAATATCATGGATTAAAAGATGTTGAACAACGATACCGTCAACGTTACTTAGACTTAATTACAAGTATGGAAAGTCGTGAAACATTTGTTACTCGCAGTAAAATTATTCGTGAAATGAGAAGATATTTAGATGACAACGGTTATCTTGAAGTAGAAACGCCTATGATGCACGCGATTGCAGGTGGAGCATCTGCTCGTCCTTTCACTACGCATCATAATGCGTTAGATATGGAATTATATATGCGCATCGCAATTGAACTTCATTTAAAACGTCTTATTGTGGGCGGATTAGAAAAAGTTTATGAGATTGGCCGTGTATTCCGTAATGAGGGTGTATCAACTCGTCATAACCCTGAGTTTACGATGATTGAATTATATGAAGCGTACGCTGATTATAATGATATTATGAAACTAACAGAAAATATGGTTGCTCATATTGCGAAAAAAGTATTGGGTACAACAACAATCCAATATGGTGATTATGAAATTAATCTAGAACCAGAATGGACACGTCTTCATATGGTAGATGCAATTAAGCAACACTCTGGAGCGGATTTCTGGAATCCGATGAGTGTAGAAGAAGCGCGTGAGCTTGCGAAAGAACATAATGTAGAAATTAAGGATACAATGGAAGTTGGTCATATTATTAATGAGTTCTTCGAGCAAAAAGTAGAAGATAAATTAATCCAACCAACATTTATTTACGGTCATCCGGTAGAAATTTCGCCACTTGCGAAAAAGAATGATGAAGATCCACGATTCACAGATCGTTTCGAATTATTTATCGTTGCACGTGAACATGCAAATGCATTTACTGAGTTAAATGATCCGATCGATCAAAAAGAACGTTTTGAAGCGCAATTAAAAGAGCGTGAAAAAGGTAATGACGAAGCACATATGATGGATGACGATTATATTGAAGCTCTTGAGTACGGTATGCCTCCTACGGGTGGATTAGGAATTGGTATTGATCGTCTAGTTATGTTATTAACAAATGCACCATCTATTCGTGATGTATTATTATTCCCTGCTATGCGCCATAAACAAGACTAAGCTTTGGAGATTTCTCCAAAGCTTTTTTTATTTGAGTATGAGTTGCGTGGGTATAATAGATCTTGATGGTGCGAGAAATTATACTTATATAGAAGAAATGTGCTGTTTTTATACTTTTTTACTAAGTTAAAAATTTTATTAGAAAAACTATTGCATTTTAATAATCAAACTGGTATATTTATATTCGTTGCCACGAAAGGTAACAAGCAAAACAAACGAAAAACAACTTATTGAAAAAAGTTGTTGACGAGAATGTAACGAAATGTTATATTGATAAAGTCGCTTCTGAGCGACCAAGTAGTTCTT
>NZ_QPEL01000066.1:0-86480 GCF_008368965.1 Bacillus sp. AY2-1
ATATTCTTCTTTACATATATATTTCAATTTTACCGAAATATAATGTTACTGATTTGGTTGAAATCGCAAAATATATGAACTAAAAAACCGATCTTTTCGATTTAGGAAAGACCGGTTTTCATTATTTTATAAAGTAAGTTTTCCTCCATGATAGCAATAATACTGTGCTGCTTTAAGACTTTTAATCCTATTTAAAGACTGTTCCGCCCTTTCTATATCTAAACAAAAATTCGGATTAGCTATAACTAATTCTCGATTCTCTTGAACCGCTGCATCTCCTGTAATTACACAGTCTAAATTCGGAAAATATAATGAAATATGCCCCGAGGTATGTCCTGGCGTTGCCACTACTTGACATTCATTATTCAAAATCATTTGACCATCATGTACTTTTTCATCGACGGAAATATGTTTTATATTTTTTAACTGTTGTATAAACCATTTGCCAAATTCTTTTTCTTCATTTGGCATACGTTCTAACATTTCTTCAGCTTGAACTAACCTCTCTGATTTTATATCACCATTAATATAGTTAGATTCAATTTCACTAGCAATAACATTAATATTTGGATATTTCATTTTAAAATCATATAAAGCCCCTATATGATCGTCATCATAATGGGTAATAATTATATTCTTTAAGTTTTTCATCTCATATCCATGTTTTAATATTGCATTTTCAATTAAAGGTAAAAAACTTGGATATCCTGTATCGACTAACGTTAATTCATTATGTAATATAATTAAACTTGGATAAATACATTGTTTTTGCCCGTTAAATTCGAATTCAATTGGTAGTTCTATTATTTTCATTTTTCTTCCCCCATACCGCTTATAAAATGCATAATAATAACTAAATCATACACATACATTTTACAATATATATACTATGTAACGGAACACTGTGAATCGTGGCATAATCCACATTATATTATTTTGAACAGGTAATCCCCTATTTTTATGGAAATATATAATAAGAAAAACAATAACATTGATTAATCTCTCACTTCTTTGTCTATCCTTTTAAAAAATCTATGTTTTTGTAAAAGGAGTATTTATATGGAGAAACAGACACTTTGGAAAAAGTTCAAAAAAAGCTCTGTAAACCTCGGTAAATCCAGCGTATATGAAAGTATTATCTTATTCTACACAATGAAAAAGAAAGAATTACCTACTAAAGCGAAATTCATAATATTAGCCGCTTTATCTTATTACGTATTAACAATTGATTTCATTCCAGATATAGCTGCTATTATTGAGATTGGCTTATTAGATGATGTTTTAGCAATCGCTGTAGCGCATAAATATGTTATGCGCCATGCAGATGCGGACAGCCAATATAGACAAAAATAAAACTACTATTCTTCAAATCTATATCGGATATCTACAGCCCCATTTTGGCTTATGTCTACTCGTGCAATTAATTTCTTAAAAATCGGATATAGATTTTCAGCATCCTCTAGCAACTTAAATGCATCTTTTACCTTCTGCTGCTCGACTATCAACGCTTTAACGTCATCCGATTTTAAAATTTCTAACTCTTTTTCTTGTATATTTTTCGCAAAGTTAGCATCTCGTTTGGTAAAAGTTTCTTTATCGATAGATCCACCATCTAAATACAAATCTAATAAACGCTCTCTTTTTATCTCTAATTCTTTCTTTTCTTTTCTTAATTTCTTCTGCTTTTCTTGATGTTTATCTTTATCATTCAATTTAAATACTTTTTCCAAATCTCTCTCTTTTTCCTTTAATTTTCGCAACACAAGAGAACGCAATCTTTCATACCTTAGTCCGGAGTGTTTGACGCAACCACGCCCACCAGTCAACTTATACGTGCCGCACGTTAAATAACCATAATTAAGCTCTTCACCTTCTTTGTTTTTGTATTTGTAAGTGTGTAGAACAAACGGTGAACCACAATGAATACAACGTGCTATTCCTCTTAATTCATTCGTTACTGCTACACGCCGCTTTATTTTTTTATTTATTTTGGGGTTATTTATTTTATCCCATAACAGACGTTCAATTATAGCCGGATGATGATTTTCAAATACTACCCACTTTTCTCTAGGCTCTTGAATCCGCTTTTTTCTTCCGTCTACTTTTACCTCTGTAGACCTCCCCATTACATAATCACCTTTATACATAGGATTCGTAATTATTAGCTTCACAGCCGAATAAGTCCACAATTTCCCAGATCTCTTATACTTACCAACATCATTTAGTGCATTAGAAATTCTCAAATAGCCTAGTCCATTGTCATATAATTCATACATTTCCCGAACAATTTCAGCTTCTTCCTGATTAATCACATATTTCTTATCTACAATTTTATAACCATACGGAACTGTTCCACCAGTGTACTCTCCCCTTCTTACCTTAGCCGCTAGCGCTGCTGATATAGAAACAGATAATGTCTTAGGTAATTGGGATGCAAACATTGCATACATCTCAAACTTCAAATCATTTTTCCCTTCATAATAACTGTCATACCCTTCTTCAATCGTCACCAATCGGACACCATGCCCTAACAGTATCTCCTTGATTTCTAATGCGTCCCTCAAATCTCTTCCCAGTCGATGAATAGATTTAAAAACAACAGTATCTAATTCTTTTTTACGAGCTTTCCCCAAGATCAACTGCATCGCACGTCTTTCTAGCCATGCTGTTCCAGAAACAGCTTCATCTTTATAAATTGAATTTTCATCCCACTCGAATCCGTTTTTTTCAATCCAGTATCTACAGATTTCAATCTGATTTTGAATCGACGAAACTTGCTCATCTTTATCAGTGGATACACGTACATATACAGCATATTTCAACTAATATCATCCTCCCACATCCATCATGATTATGACACCATTATATAACTCCTGGAGTCATATGGCAATCTATTACCAATGTAAAAAGACGACTCTCTACAGTCGTCAAAATAAAAATATATAAATCTCAAAAATTTAGGAGGGGGTAAATAATACACAACAACATCTAATAAAAACAAAAAAGAAAAAGAACCCCCTCTATAAAAAATATACCTTATATATATAATATAAATATATAACTTATAAATATATATTATATATAGAGTATATTATTAGTAATAATATATAGGTAGTATTACTATAAGACTCTAAGATTTTAAGACTATAATTTTCATTTGATTAGGTGCCAGTACTTGTGTACAACTCCGTTTATTCCACCAACAAATTGCACGCCATCTGTTCTCACAGGTGGTTATCTTTTATTTAATAAATTTTTATAGTTAGTTTGGCGAATTAGTAGTAGCTACTTGTAATAGAGCTGTATTTTGAACATTCATAGATTCTAATATAACAGCTGCTTCATTTTGTATATCACCATCCAGGCCAGGAAGTTTACCCAACTCAATGCATTCTTTTAGTATAGAAATTATTTCTTCTTTTGGTTGTTCATATTGCACTAGGAATTTAGCATGTTCAAAGAGGAACTTTTGTTTAATTTTAATGTTCAAGTTACCATTCGAATCGGCATTAGGTTTTTTATTTAATAAATTTATTCCTTTTTTAAAATATTGTACCCCTTTTTTTAAAGCTGTATCGAAATCACAATCTATATTTCTAAAATACCATAATCCCCATGTAGCCATTATATTCGCCTGAGAATCTGTATCTAAGGTATTTATATCTTGTAAACTTTCTAATATAAATTGTGCGTATTCAAAATCTTGTTTTTCTACATATATTTTTGCACTCGTGTATAAGCCTGTGGAAATCAATTTATCACTATTATCTGATGCGAAGGATTTTAAATGTTTAATAAAAACATTTGCTGATTCACGTAAAAATGTACATAATTCTTCATCATGAGTAGATGTAAACGAAAAAGCATGCATGACACCCACGCGTGTCTCCCAACGTTTAATACTATCTAATGAGGGTGATACATTGTATGCACTCATTGAGATATCCATAGATGATTTTAGACTTTCTAAATCAATTGTCTTAGAATCTGTAGTTTTTTTTGTATATCCGTTTACAAAGTAAGCGGATGCTAATCTATCTTTAATTTCGTAAGTATTAGGAAGTATACTATCTAACTGATTCAAGCGCTCAATTGCGGCTGGATACTCATCTTTTTGACGCAAGGCATTAATTACTTGATATTCAAATCCCAAGTCATCCTTATCCGGAATTTTATCTGCCAATTTTATTACCTCATCAAAAAGTCCAGCCATAGTATAATGTTGAGTCATAAGTTCTCTATTATTTTCAATACTACTAATGGCTTTTTGGATTACGTTTTTTGTTAAGCTATGAATAGCGTAATTATCATCAGCATTTCCATATCTAACCGATTTATGATTAACTGATGGGATCCTGTATCTAGCTAGTGTATCAAGTGTTTCAGACAAATGTGTAAACGGTTTTCCAATAAAAGTTGGTGGGAAACACCCTAATTGTTGAGAAACAAGTACAAAAAAATCATCAGAATTATATCCTTCTACAAAGAATGCATATTTGTCATCAGAGAGAAGATCTGATTTTAACATTGTAGAAGGAGGATTATTTTCATAGCCAATCCAGAAGAGACGATGCTCAAAAATTTTCTTTTTTGCTAACAACCTAAAAATAGGATCGTTATTACCACTATATCCAATAACAATCCATAAACTCTTCTGATCAAGTTGATCAAAAATAGGCTGTAAGACTTTAGATTGTGCCTCTACTTCTTCTCCTGTATTACATAAAATAAACCCTGTATGCTGTCCATGTAAATGAATTACAGATTTATCAAATAGTAAATCTGTTCTAAATTCGGAAGAAGTAGTCATATCATAGATAGCTGGAAACTCATTGACTAAGGAACAAGCACGTTGAACCAAATTATCAAAATTAAGTGTTAAAATACGATTTATATATCCATGTTTCAATAGTTGCGCAATAGCTATATGTGTCCAGTTAATCTTTGCATCTTTTACAATTCGGGAGATTAAATTTCTACGTTCGGAAGGTGTAAGTTTAGACATGCAATTAGGATAGTTTTTTTCTTCTGCACGTTTGAATTCCCCAGGGAATTCTTTTTTTATAGCATCAACCATACCTTGTGCTGCAGGAATATTTGCTGTTACAGAACATCCAGCTCCAATTAATAAGTTTACATTTATATTATCTTCTTTAGCCTTTTTCAAAGCCGAAACAACATCTTCTAACTCACGATATATATTAGTTTTTTCCGCTATTAAATTATCATTCTCCAAAGTATCCACTCCTTAAATTCTATATACAAATAATAGCAAATATTTAATAGCAAGTCTTTTTTTAAACTAATTTATTCTGAAAAAGCTACTGCAACTTTCTTTATTTTTTCAGGCTGTAAGCCCATTAACCTAATAATCTTTTCACTGCTATCCCCCCTTAATATTGACAATATTACTTCTTCACCTCCAACGTTTATTATTATTATTCACTTCGGAAAGCTGTACCACTTCCACTGTTATGCCATAGTCGATAATTACAATCCATTATGTTCACATGTACCCAATATTTTTTCAGTACGAAATACCTGAAACCACATACACCTTTGCATACACATCATATTTAGCAGCAAGTTGCTCTAGCTTTTTTTGTCTATATTCTGTCACTGTAAAGAAATGTATCAAAGGTATTTTCCCACTATATTTATTTTTATAATATAATGAAAATTCCCTGTAACGACTCATCTTTTCCGCATTCACATTCATCATCTGAGTCCGATCTATTTCCACGGCGTTTAATATTCCTTCTTCATCCCTATACTTCACATCAGGAATAATTGTCTTCTTTTTATCATTTACTTTATAACGTATAGGTGTTTCTATCTGCCAGTCGTCGGGACAAAACAGATAGAGCCACGCTTCATTTCTCATAAGGCTGTGAGCTAATCGACTATTTGGTACAATCTTTTCTGTATCGTCGAACAGTTCACGACCTTTTTTATTTAAGTAATACACGTACTCTTTTTGGTGCACGGTGTTATTTACATATGGACTGAGATCTTTTAAAATACGATTTGCGTTGCGAATCCCTCCCAGATCGTGCACCGCCATTAGATGCCTACGTGTTGCGAATTTCAGCTTTCTAATCGAGGTCAGAATCGTCATCTGACGGTTTATTTTGATATGTGTCTGGATGTTCATCTTTTTTCACCTCGTATTGTTTTAGATGTTTCCACATCATTTCATCGCTAATAAACGGTACCTGCAGCTCAGTTAGTCGATCCGTTTTATAAATAGCCCTACCAGGTAAGGACGGCAATGTTTCTAGTCCCGATTCATCAAGTACAACCTCAGATGCCTTATATGTCGGTAGCCGAAATCCTAACTTCGCATCAGACATCTGCTTTACTACTGATGGAATTGATGTGACTGTAGGATACTGTGTAGCCAAAATCAAACGAAATCCTAATCCACCTGATACAGTCGCTATATAACTAAGCATATATTGACACTCTTCACGAATTTTATTAACTGGACGTGGTAATCCTTTGGCCGGAGCAAGTACGGCACCCTCATCAACAATAACGAAATACCGATCTTTTTCTTTTGTTTCAACAATATTTTTGTAACCATTTTCCTTCATGAATTTTCCACGCTCTTCGATTTTTTTCATTATTTGTTTTAGTACATGATGTGCTTTTTCTACAGAATCAGCCACTTCTTCCACCTGTTTTAAGCCGCTGAACTCGCTAAATTCCAATCCCTTTTCCTTTAAATCAATTAAATATACGTGAGCATTTTCAGGATTCGCCTCAATCAAAGTAGTAAGTAGTACTTTCATAAATACTGTTTTCCCCATTCGTGTAAGACCACCTAGTACCATATGAGGAGTTTTATCAAAGTCATGATAAATTAACTTCTCGAGGCTTTGCCCCATCGGTACTTGCCATTCACCTTTTTTTACTAGCCCTTCATTCCAACACCACTTTTGTGGGATACGTTTACTGAATACCCGAATCATTATCTTGTAGTTATCGTATTTAATACGTACAGGCTTATTTAATCCTTCACTTACAACATCCTCAACCTTTTGTATTAATTTAGATGGCATCCCTAACGGAAGTTTATATACATAAGTCGTACTACGATCATCTTCTTTTCTTTCGAGAAAAACCGGATAATGTAATTTTTCATCCTTCCTAATTGCAATCCCACTTACTTCAAAGAATACTTGTATTTTCTTTCTATCATCCTCTTTACCTTTTAAACTATCATTTAGTAAAGCGTACCCGAGCGAAACTGCAGGTATTAATAACAATTCAAGCATAGGGGTTCACTCCTTATATATCCTTAAAGGATATAGTTGCTCTTTACTGGAAGGTTTACATACAAGTTGTTTTTCTTATATAACAAAGTGTCCCATGATTCCAGGTTCCATTCCTTCAAAGAAACACCATTAGCACATAACGTAGAAGATACAAAAACGAGCCGGTAAGAGTTGTATACGTCGTCATACGTGGAAGCCAATGTGGAACACTCATCCCCATTTTCTCAGCTACCTTTAGCGCCACTACAGACAATCCTGTCGCTGTCCAAATTACTACAACTTCCCCAGCAAGTGTCATATCGATTCCCTCTTTCTTTTTAGTTGTAATCCTTTTGACGTGAGAATCGGTTGATACTGATTAACCATTTCATCCCATTCAATAATTTCTTCCTCTTCCCCGTATAGATCCTCCATAATATCGTTAGATAAGCTGTAGTAACCGCGGTACTCTTTGTTGTTAGATACTTCGTGTCTTTCCATATGTTTTAGAATAGAGTTTACTTCACCTTTACCCCTGGACTCTTTATACATGCTTCTTAGCTCTTTAGAAGGATACAGATATGGCGTGTCGTTCAAATAATCATATTGCCACCTCATCGTTCATCCCTCCACTGTTTACAGTCCTCTAAGTACGCATCAATCCTTTTCTGAATCCCTATTTCGTTATACGGACCATAAGGCTCTTCTTCTCCTAATAAGTCAACGATATCAGTGTAGTTTGGGTGTTGTAACATATTGTGATTTGCAATGTGATCGTACACACAGCGTACTTCATTTTTGTCGTCCACCTCTGTGTACATGTTGTAAAAAGTTTGGGATGGATACAGCTGCATACGGTTTAAATACTTATACCCAGGTCTCATCGTTCCTCACCTTTCCCCTCTTGATGTCCTTAGTTCCACTTGGTATTCCTCGTGGTCTTGATATAGGTATATGACCTGGAGAATTATTTTTGCACGTCCACACCAATTTTTTTCTTTCTAGCTTGTACTTTTTATAAAGGAATTTATTTCTGTATATAGAAAGTAAATTCTTGAGGTGAGCGTATATGAAGTTTAAATGTAGACTCAAGGTAATCTTTGCAGAGCTTGATATTAAACAGAGTGATTTTGCAAAACGTATCGGAGTTGACGACTCTACCCTTAGTGCAATTGTTCGTAATCGTACTAAACCTAGATTCGATACAGCCTATTTAATCTGTAAGGAACTCGGTAAACCAATTGAGGAGATCTGGACCATCGAGGAGTAATTCCTCCCCCCTCCAGCCTTAATAAGTTTTTATCTTTATTTTTCTTTTTACACTTGACTTTTGTGTTCGGCATACAATCATGGGATGAGGGTACAGGACAACGGCTAGGGCAGAGAATGACTACCTTACAACGCTTCAAAAATAAAAAGCGTCGTAAAGTAGACGTTCTGTCAATCATGGTCTATCGGGTTAAGGAATCCGTATAGTAACACCCTGTTTAAACGCTGTAATTTCTTACACAGCTGACTTTTTACAGATAAAGCTTGTCCTATCTGCAGAAAGAATCAGGAAAGGAAATGCACTACTGGCGTATCCTTCATTACTCGCAACCTATAATTCTTTCATTATCAGCTGCTACCCGTGCCGTAGCACGCCAAGCAACCGCCGTACCGTTAATGGCCGTACTCGCCTAGACTCCTAACAACGCAAACAAGGAAACGTTATTCGTTAGGACGCTTAACTTTCTGACGTTGGCTTAGCTAACCTGTTCAAGTTTAACGAGTGTTAGGTCATTCCTCGTGTGGATCCTCCTCTTAGTTACCTAAAAAAGACAATGGGAAACTAGACCTCGTGCATATCTATTTTTTCGAATAAGGATAGTCACGAGGCTGGAGGTTGTCCGATATTTAGTTAAAGAAAGAGCTTATAGCACATGAGCTATAAGCATATTGATAAGGAATAAAACCGAAGCTACAGTATAAAAACCATAAAACCAAATACAATCAGATTTTGTTTCTAAACCGAAGTAATCGCTTATTCTTTGCATCTATACTGTTCCACCTTTCATATTTATATAAAAGTATGACTCCAGAAGTAAAACTTTGTTAGTACTAATATATAACTCTAGGAGTCATACGTCAATGGTATCCCTAAAAAAGTTTTACTTTGATATGTAAATTGTGTAAAATGTAAAGTAATAAATGATCGGAATGAACGGAGGTATTACCATGAGTTCTATGGTATTCACTTTAGGAGAAACGATGGAGGAAATCGGGATTACCAAAAACAAATTAGCAGTGGAATCAAAAGTTCGTCCAGCAACTATTAGTAATCTAGTTAATGGTGAGGTTGGTCTTGTACGTTTTGATACATTAAAGTCAATCCTGGACGCTTTAAACCAATTAGCTGAAGAAAACGGTGTCGATAAAACCTACCGTATTGAGGACGTTGTACAGTACATAAAATAAATGTACTGTTTTTATTTGTAGATACATTTCTGAATACTCTGATATACTTATTTAAATGTAATAAAGGAGGAGAAATATGGAGACAAAAACAACGGCAGACGGTAATACGTTTATCATTGAAGTGGATCAAAAAAAGAGCTCCGGAAAAGAAAAATTTGGCCGTAAAACTTCATTGGTTTTCGGCATTTTTGGTATCATTTTTTCTGTTATTTTAGGTATCACAATAGTCGGGTTATTTTTCGCTGTTCCACTGTTTCTTTTTTCATTAGGTTTTATATATGCAGCTTTTAAAAAACAAGAAATTCAGTGCCCTAACTGTAATCACAAACAAAGAATTACAAAAGGAAATGGTTATTTTGATTGTGGAAGTTGTAAGAAACGTACTTTAGTAGAGTGGCAGAATGAAAACAAGCCTTCTAATTAGAAGGCTTGTTTTCATAAAGATCTTTAGCTTTTGACAATACCTTTAATGCATTTTCTGGTGGTGTAAATAAATCATCCAATTCTTGTCTACTTATAAAATGCTGTGCAGCTTGCTCAATATTTTCTCCATAAGCAGGTTCTATTTTAAATTTATATTTATTTTTCTCCACCGATTCAATTTCCGTAACTCTACAATTAAGCAATGCAACTGCACTAAATATAGTTAATGTTGCTCCATATAGCTTCACACTTTCTTCTTGCGCATACTGGAACGCCATACCATCTTTTTCTAAGTATTCACTCGTATCTAAAGGTTCACTTGTCGTAGTTGTAAAATCCTCAACATTTACAGAGATTTTATAAGGCGCGCCTTCAATCAGAGATTTATACAATTTCTCAATGTAAAGCATACCATTTTCATCAATTTCTTCATGTGGATTAAATTTTACATTTAACTTTTTACTTATAGCTAATACTTTTTCCCAATAATGTAAAGCACCATTAATTGACTCTCCCTCATTTCCGTTCATAAGAGGTGTTTGAATCGTACCACCTAATTTGATTTTCCCGTTTATAAATCCAATATATAATTTTAATGTTTCTATAATTTCTTCAATATTTTCTGCTTTTGACAGAATTGTATTCACATTAAATGTTAAAGATCCTGTTTCTTCATTAAATATAAAAGTAATTTCAAGCGAACCATTATCTACAGTTTTAAATAAACTTTTTTTCATGTCTGCTAAAGGTTGTCTCTGTACATGAAAAACTTTGAATATCCCTCCCTCATCATAAGCTACTTCTAATGGCTTCGGTTCCGGGAATGGCTCTGGTACTAATTCAAATTTTGTTTTGCCGTCTAAATATCTTTTTGGTCTAAATGGATCCTTAACTAGTTCAGCAATAGGTTTTCGTTCCCCATTTATTATCACACTTATCCCATCGGTTTCTACAATTTGTTGCGTACGGTATAAAAATTCTTGTAATTCTTCTGGAGAACTAAGCTGCAGACCATCGGGTAATTTTATTTTAATATTCGAAAGTGTGAATTTTATATCACTCCCCTCTTCTGCAACTACTTTAACGTGCCTTGCATCTATTGGAACATATTTCAAACCACCACCTAGTTCTTCACTCAATACATCTAAAACCTCCTGAGGTATGTTAGGAATTGTACTTTCATCCCTCTTAAATGCCTGTTTAAAATTAGAAAACATATTATCACCAATCCTTATTAATATCATCCCAAACAATTATCTTTGAAACTAGCAACATTTTTTCATAATCATTAATATCTAATTCATTTGTTATAAAATGAATTAACTGCTCTCTATAGTTTTCGTTTTTAACTATCAAATGTTTAATATCTTCATACTTATATTCCAACCAAAATTCTCGTATACGACCTAAAGCGATTGAATAGTTTAGGTATGCTTCTGGAGACATATGATCTTTAGGTAATACCAACGGTAAATTTCCTCGACCATTCATTTCTGGAATATATCGCCATTCGCGTTCATCATGAAAATTACGTGTAGCGTAATCATCTTCTGCATTAGATATTCTCATCATGCCTTCCAAAGGTTTTATATAAAGTAACTTGGTTAAAAGAAAATTTTGATGTTCTATCAACAAATCGTTGTCTTCATCACCGCTTCTCAACGTTTTCGTAAACAACTCAGCAAACTCTTTATGTAATGGTGAATGAACATTTATATATTGAATAGGTTGAACACCAGCATTTATTCCCCATTCTTTTTTTAACCCTATACCAAATTCCCCGTATTTTGTCATATGAGGTGTAAGCCGCTTTAAATGTATATCACAAAAGCAAGTCATAGGAAAACAAATTTTTTTTTCGTCTCCTAAACCAAATACTTCTATACTCTCCTCATTGTATCTTGGCGAAAAAGCTTTCCTTCTTAAGTTTTCTGTTAACCACTCAAACCTCCCAGTAAAATTAAATAATGTATTTGCGCTTTGTTTAGAAGATAAATCTTTTTCGTATTTTTCCTCGTTTACAATTTTAGGAGGATCAATTTCCATAACTTTATTTCCAGCACCTATTTCTGTTATTTGACCGCCCATTAGTACAATCCACTCCTCTACAACAAACATTTTATACAAACAAAATCATATTACAAAAAAATTTCAAAATAACAAAACTAACGTCTGTTTAAGCACCTACTTTTTTATTTTCATTTTCTTTAAGTAGTTGAATTTGCCTTTCCAGCTCTTCTACCCGCTGAACGTATTTTTTATGTTGAATTTGTTGTTCTTGAGAAATACGTTTATTTCTAAATCCAGTTATCATAAAAACGTATCCCAAAGTCGCAACACTTACACCTGTACTTAGAGTATCAAGCGCATCTTTATTGGATATTATATCCATTTTCAAATTAGGCATTACGATAATACCCATAGCTGCAAACAGATAAAGTAATCCATTAATTATAGATGATTTCAAATTTTTCTTTTTCTCGTAATAATACATTTCATCAAAAAAATCTACCGAAGTTAAGCAAAACCCTGCAAATGAAACACCTATTACCAAACTTGAAGGAATAATAGTGACACGTATTAAATAAAAAAGGCCTAACAAAACAATAGATAGTCCTATACATATGGTAAGATTTTCTGCCTCATTCCCTCCTTGTTCTCTCATTTTATCACCTCCTTATAATTCTAACTAAAGATACCCCATACTCTCATCCCATTAAATACAGGAATAAAATAGTAATTAACCCGTGATTATCCAAAGGTTTTGTAGTAATATTTATTTTATATATACATATCAAATTATTCAAGGTAGGAGTTGTTTTATATATGGCCGGTATAAACTTAAATGGATTTAAAAAATTCTTAGAACCATATGATAAGATCCAAAAAGAACACAAGCAATTCATTAATAAACTCTATCTTTCAGATTATACTTTCAAAGGCGATTGTGGCGAAATGGATCGTTCAGATTTATGGGAAGGTATGGAAAGAGCTAATGATTTATACAACCAAATTAACGCACTAATTCCACTTATCGAAGGCGGCTTTACAATTGTTGAAACCAAGAACCAAGAGGACTATGAAAACAAACTACGTAATTTGAAAGAGTTTAAAGAAGATGTAGTAGAAGGGTATGAGAAATGCAAACGATTATTTGATCCCACTGATTTAGAAAGAAAAACTATGAGCAGTTTTAATGTTGATTAATATTAAATGTACCAATAAAAAAGCAAGCTATTATTTTGTAATATATTTTACTTTTCAAATTTTACATAGCCACCTGAAACCCACTGATCGCCACCAACATTATACCAACCATCTTTACATCCCCACGTTTGATATTTTTCGCCTTGGTACACATTTTTCACGATGCCGTAATTAGTTCCTGGACCAGTGCGAACGCGTAATACATCCGCTGTAATAGTCACGACACCAACGCCATCATTTGAAGGCTTCGAAGGTTCTGGTGCATTCCTTCCAGTATAATTAATATATGATGGGTCGTTATAAACCCACTGGTCGCCACCAAGGTTTAGCCAGCCATTTGACTCACCCCATACTTGATAGCATTCTCCTTTACCTAACTTACGAATAATTGCATATCCAGTCCCAGGTCCTTTTCGTAAATTCACGTTATCGCCATTAATATAAGCAACTTCTGTACTATCGTTTGAAGGTGGAGTAGGTTTTTGTATTACTGGATTATTACTTCCGTTATATGCATTTTGGACTCTTTCAATAAAGCTATTCCAACGTTCTTCTGCTAACATACGATGAGGACAATACTTTCCACTCCATGATTGGTGTGTGCGAACTTTACTAATTGGAATATTATACTGTTTCATGAGTTGGGCTACAACGATAGCTGCATTATCTTCTGCTTTATAATATCGATCTCCACCGTTTAAAGAGAAGCAGATTTCAACTCCAATAGATTTACGATTTCCGTTACCACCACCATCACCGCAATGCCAAGCGTTACGCTCTAAAGGAATTCCTTGTACAGCTTCTTTATCATCTACCGCAATATGAAAAGAGACTTGATTATCATTACGAATCATATATGCTATTTCATTTGCTGCTGTAGCATCGTTATAAGTATTGTGGACAGTAATGAATTCTGGATTCATCGTATAGGGGCATTTTGTACCATATTTACTTGGGTCAACTAAATTTTTTCTAATTTCCATTACTCAACATCTCCTTTTAGTGTAAGTTATTTTTTTCTAATACATCTTTTTGTTGTAATCCTTTGTTGCTCAAATAGTTGTTCTTCCAAGCCATATACAAAGTAAATGCTCCTGTAATTACGGCTACTAAATCGTTTGTAATTTTGTCATCAATCGTTTGGTATCCAATCAGATTTAAGACACTATTAATCACAGCAATTACTAATACGACATAACGACTTATTGAAGCTGCATCAAAGTTCCCCATGCTCTCACCCCCTCTCATTTAAAGAAATTTAAAATATTAAATAATAAAAGGACTGCCAATGACAGTCCTGAAATCCACATAGATATATGTGATTTTTTGTTACTTTCCAACTTTTCTTGCGCTAGTTTTAAGTCTCGTATTTCTCGATCACGGAACTTGAACATCTCATCAACTTCAGTCCTTTGCATATAATTTTTTTGATTGTAGTCTAGCTTTTCCTCGATTCGTTTAACTGCGGCGTTCATCGTCTGAAGATGCACTTCTAATTTTGCAATACGTTCGTACTCTTTTTGCTCCACCGCCATCACCCCTTTTTAGACAATAAAAAAAAGACCAACTTATCGCTGCTCTGGTTTTTCATTAATTAACTTTTGAACTATATCTTTCAACTCAGCTATATTGGTTTCGAGCGTTTCAATCCTTCTTTTCGATTGTTTGCTTTCTTCTTTCAATAACTTATACTCATCGTAAAACTGTTGGAATGCTGCAATAAGAATAGAAACGGTATTATATAAATTAATGGCCCGTTTCTCTTTATCTGTAAATATATCTTCCGTATCATCTGCAATCATACCGAAATACGTTTCAATTTCTTTTGTTGTATATGGTTCTGTTTGTTCCTCTGGTTTGTTCACACGCATTTGATACAGATCGTACATGTCGTCCTTGAAGTTGTACTGTTTTATAGCCAAACTCATGATTTTATCAAGAGCCGAGAAAGAAATGTCTTTTATATTTTCTTTCATATTTCTAGCTGACGTAGGATTAAATGCTTTCGCCCACATTTGACCATTGGCATTTACATTTTCTTGCGCTCGTAGTGTTCTTAATTCTATATCTTTCCATCCCTGACCCATCATATCTTTAATCTGTAATCCGTTGTTATAACCTTGTACAAAACTTGATCTTATCATTGCATTACCCATGATTAAATCATGATCGGTGGCGCCGTTTACGAAATGTATTTTATAGTCACTGCCTTTTCTTTTGAAAGTAAACTGTCCCCAGTTATTTGTAAAAACATGCGGTTCAGTTGTAGTTACAGAGAAGTAACCATATCCTGGAGCCCATCCTTCAGATTCAAAAATAATATCATTCAAGTTTTTAAAACGAAATTGTCCATCTGAATATACGCTCAGATGTCCACCGTCATTCTGCATTTGAATATAATTTGACCAAATATTAGTTCCTTCTGCATTTTCTCCTTTAGAAACCCCAAATTTCGCATACGCTTTAGAAGGTTGATCGACTCCATTAATTCGCGGCATGACTTGATAAATATAAAACGATCCTGTCCCCCTGTATTTAATATTGTCAGAACCAAGGACAAATGAAGGTTGAATACTTCCATCATTTGTTTCCATAAATCCTATATAGCCACGTGGCTTATCTGCATCGAAAATCTTCATGTCTTGCTTATTTATTTCAACAAATCTGTTTCCACTCGTTTTAAGTGTTACTCCTTCTAAAACTTTCCCTTTGATATGCTCAGCTGTTACATACCCTATAAGATTAATTCTGCTTCCTTGGATTAGAATTTGCTCAGCGGATTGATTAATCTGGGATATAACATCGCCTTTTTTAACCCTAGAATTAATATTTTGGTTTGTTAAATTAATAGCTGCTTCCATATCCAAAACATAAGCGAATTTTTTGTCCGCATCCGTCTTTGAATACACTTCAGTCGCTTTAGCACGAAAGCCTATTTCTTCTGTATTCTGCCGAATTTCTGTCTGCATGTTTGTAGTTACTGTATCAAAATCACTTTTTACAACTTTGTCCGCAACTAAATCAATCAATTCTTTATAGTTGGTAATGTCTTTTGGATTTGGCATGTATACAGATGGTTCTTTCCCTTGTTGCAGCTGTGGTTGAGATACCCACATTGTGCCATTACGGCGTACCCATATATCTCCTTGCAAACGAGTTACAGGAACGTCAGGAGCTTTAATGGTTACACTAACTAGTATCCAGGAGCCATTAACTAATAACTCTTTTATTTCAGTTTGCTCATAACCTAATGCGGTTGAGCCATTAAAGAATTGAAGCTTAACGCACGCTCCTTGGTCTAATAAGTTTTTATCTACTACATAAACCCATGCAGACAATACGTAGTCACCGCTATTTTGTGAGGCTCCAATACTTTGAGCAATACCAGTCCAGCTATTTGCTGCAACCCCCGCATTTGCAATTCTGACCGAGTTATAACCTTCATGGCGTCTGTCTGTTACTGGTGTTACTGTAGCACCTGATACAACTCCTGCTACTGTCCATTTATCGGTACTAGCAACCTCATTTGTTATATTGCCATTAGCATCAACTGTTTTTTTCTTAAACTCTGTGTTGAAGAATTGATTTATACTGCCAAGTGCCCCTACATAAGCTTTCATTTGCTTTTCCGAAATCTTTGAACTTAATGAGTCTTTTGTTTGTGTAATGTCATTCTTGTTTTCTTGAATGAGTTTTCCTTGATCTGTTTGCGTTTCTGTTAGTGTTTTAATACTAAGAGAATTCGAATTTGTGGTCTGCTTCACTTCATTTAGAGTTGTTTGCATTGTACCTTGATCTTGTTGTACTTTCGAGATTGTTTTGGAGTTCGTATTTACTGTTTGCTGAATTTCATTAGTTGTTTGGGTAAAATCTGCTTTAGAAGTAACTTCATCGTTAGAAAGTTGCCATGTAGTTCGTATGTTACCTTCTTCAAATTTAGCGTGATATGAGTTTAAACTCCCATCAATATTGCGCCCAGAATAGTAGAATTTAATTTGAGTTACGTCTTTGTCTTTTGTTCTGAATGTAACTGATAGTGGCTCGTCTTTATAATCCACATTAATCTTTAATTGCGAGTCTGCGCGTACAGATTTCCAGTCTTGCTCTCCATCTGCATACGTTATCGCTGTTTCTACGCCAAACCAAGCATTTGTATTGAATTTTGTCATTTTACCAGTAAACAAAAATGAGATAGTAAAAATTTTATTTCTATAGTTGACCTTATCCGATAAAGTCATTTGTTTATTGTCTGACCAGGTTCCAGTCATGTTCTGTTTATTTAACCCTGTTTCTGAACCGCTAGCTAAATTGATTGAACCTACAGAAATATTATTTACAGTAGTTTTTAATTCTGTAATGGTGTTAGTGTTAGATTCGGCTGTCTGTTTAGCAATATTAGCAGTTTGACTTACTAGTTTAAGATTATCGTTTAGAGTTGTTATCTCCGTTTTCTCTGCTTTATTTTTAATTTCTTCAGCTGTGCGTTCAGCAGTCGTTTTTGTTTCATTTAATACTTTTATATCACCTTTACGGTTTGTTTCGTACACTTGCTTTCCAATAAGGTTTTCGTTTACCCAATCTTTTGTATAAACACCTTCTTTGTTGGCCTTTCCTTCAAGTTGCTGATTTAACCAAGTCTTATCAGGTATATCTTCAATTGTCTCTTTTAAAGTATCAATTTCTGTTTGTGCATTCTTTATATCTTTTTGTAATGGTCCCGTATCCGGAACAACCGATTCCCAAGCTGTACCTGTCCATATTTTTAAAATACCAGGCTTTCCATTACTAATATCACGCCATAGCGTTTTGTTTGGCTTAAGATCAGTAGTT
Source organism: Bacillus sp. AY2-1 (assembly GCF_008368965.1). Lineage (NCBI taxonomy): Bacteria > Bacillati > Bacillota > Bacilli > Caryophanales > Bacillaceae > Bacillus > Bacillus sp. AY2-1. Next base: position 18,177 of record NZ_QPEL01000066.1, read on the forward strand.
GGTGGTTCTTTACTTTCTATAATGTTAACCATATTATTTTCAATATTTTTTTTTAGTTGCTCTGATATATCTTTAGCCTCTTGTGATTCCTTTACAGCTTTTCCTGATTCTTCCTTTGCTTCTTCGGCCAACTTTTCTAGTTGTTCTAACAGTTCCTTGTTAGCCTTCCCCTCTAACCAAGCACGCATTTTGTTATATAATTTTCGTAATTCCTCGTTCGAATCTATAATCTCTCGATAGTCTCCGAATACATATTTATCTTGCGAAGGATTAGTATATGATTCATCACCAGCGATTGCCCTTGCTTCAAGGTATAACTTAGGTGTGAAGCCTGTATCTTTGATTCGGATTGTATCGCCCTCATTAATTAGTTCATGCGCTAATCCGAAAATACGTCCAATCGATTGCGCTTCTACTTCATAAGAAACTGAAGAATTGACACGTTTTTTTAATTCCGTCTTCATCAAAGTCAGTAGTCGTTGTGGTGTCATATTTTGATCTTCTGTTTCTGGCGTGTAGAAACCAAATTTATGTTTACCATGTGCATTCCAACGTTGAAAGGCATCACTATCTGTAATATAAACAAGTCCGTTATTGATGCTCTCAATCGTGATAAGTTCTTCACCTTCACCCCGTACAAATCCGACTAAGGCGGTACAAATATCCCTGGAATGTTCAATGCGTCTAACGCCCACTAAGTCTTTTCCCAGGGTTACTTCCTTCCCTGTTTCTCTCCCTCGTTTATTTATCATATCGACGTACCATCCAGTAATTTGAGAACCGGATACTTCAACACGATATTGTATTTCCAACTCAAACAAAGCCGCAATTTTCTTTAAAAAAGTGAGGGGATCGATGAATTCATCAATAGTCATCGTGTGGAATGAAGAATAATCCGTTATTCCACGTTGCCATTTTGAATCGGCAAGCGCGATATCAATAAACGTATTAACTGTTTCGCTCTCTATACGTTGAGGTTTAATAATCCCATCTTTAGCTATTTGAACCCAGGCACCAGAAGAATGTACAGTTAATGATCTATCATTTGAATCTTTTTCTACTTCATTGTTAATAACATACGGAACAATTCGACCATCTCGTACTTCCTTTAAAACCAAGTTCTGCTGTTGCAATGTAATTGCATGTGGAGTGCCGTCAAAAGTTTTGAACTCTAGCATATCAATGTTATTCTTAATTTCCCAATGACGTTTATCTTCCCAGTAGTCCTTTGGTTGAATAGCGGATAGAATTTGATCTGTTTTGAAATCAACAACATGAAGTAATCCGCTTGGTGTTCTCATCGAAATCGCTCCCTATATTTAACTTTTGCTGTTCCGATATCAGCTGGCATAATTTCAAGTTTATTCTGGCCCTTAGTAATTTTAGGATAATCACTGAATAATTCCTTCAGATTAATTGCACTTGAACCATTAATACTAACTAGACTTTTAGCTGTATCGATTTGCACTTTATCTCCTTTTCCAACAATATATGGAGGATTATTACTTGTATTTTGGTTAACTTTCCAAATCTTAATATCATCAACTGTCATAAGTACAGCCGGATTATTATTCCACCATTGACAGATAGAAATTTGTACCTGTGCAATTTTATTCATCAAAATCCCATCTTTGTCTACCCAACGAGCTTTTGCTCCAGCATCATCAATCTCAGTACCGTGCGCAAATTTCGCAATATAAAACTCCCATTCATTCCCAATACGGTAAACACATAACTTTCCGTAAAAATTATTCCACGTCCAAGGATACATACCGCGCGTATGGATCATCATTTGTTCAGCTGGATGCCCTGGATAGGCAATCTTAGCAACACCAAAAGTTTCTTCAGCCTCCCAATATACATCGTTTAGCGACAATCGAACTACAGGTTTACTAGTCTCATCCAGTAGGGCCACTTCTACTTGTCCCATTTGTACATAACTACTGCAGTTGAACCTTACATAAGCATCCATTATAAAATCTTGTAATGGTCCGCTAGGAATACTTTTTTTAGCAATCGCTCCATGATTCCCTTTGTAATTCTGATCACCATAATCTTCTACATAAAATTGATGTCCATTAGATTTGAATGTACCTCCACCTTTAGTGTTTTCAAACTGTGATACACTTGTCCATCCAACTGTAGTAGACATTTCATCCCACATTACACGTTGTTTCCACTCTACTGGAAGTTGGTTTACTTGTAACGGGTAACCAATCCGAAAATAATCTTCTTTGTTTGGAAGATATACGCTCTTATTCCAAACATCTAAAAATGTAGAAGGGTTTTCAACTTCAATTTCGATGATAGGTTCTGACTCCGCACTGCCTTTATTTTGAATGTTGGCTATTAACCCTCGACCGTCATTTTCAAAGTCAACCGTTTTCTCATTCCCTAACTTATACGGCATTGGACATATTAGTGTAATAGTTGCTTGATGAATATTAGATTTTTCTAAAGTCTCCTCTACAGATTCCTTAATCCCGTAATACACAATATCCGGTTCGTCTGTGAAGGTAATTTTTACAGGTTCTTCTGTATCTAATAAACCATTCAATTCATCTATCCGTTTCCTTAGTTCAAAAAGAGAGACTCCCTTAAGAGAGAAATCTACTTCTAATACTCTCTTGGGAGTCCTTTTACTTAAAAAATATGAACCTGGGCGGTGAGGTACCGTTAACTCACTAATTTCGTCACTTAAAATTCCGCGACCTCTTATATCGTTAACCATAAAAAATCCTTTTTCGTATTTTTGACCGAAATATTCTTCTAAATTAATCCCATTAAAAACTAACAATCTACCGCCCTCCTTTAAAATACATCTTTCCTTTTTTTCACAGCTTCTTGCTCTCCAGTAATATCATCAACGAACCTATTAAACTCTTGTCTACCAAGCTGTATATTAATATACGCGGGTTGTCTTTCACTAGCTGTAGAATTTGAAGCAGTTCCGGAATCTTCATTTCCTGAGCTTGCTTGTGGCTTAGCTGTCTGGTACGCACCAAGTCCTCTTGGCATTCCGTATACAGTCTCTACTTGTAGAGCTTCCGGTTTCATCCATTCAGTCATTTGTTCTGTTGTTCTTTGTACAGCGCCTTTCATTGCATCAATACCATTAATCCACCCTTTCATCATATTGACACCAATGAAATCCCTGAACCAACGACTCGGTGAGTGAATCGATAAAAGTCCTGAAATTTTATCTTTAATTCCATTTCCGATGTCCGTAATTTTGTCCCAAATAGCCCCAGCCATAGAGCTTATACCATTTAAAAGCCCCTTCATCATATTTTTTCCTATGCTTCCTAAATCAATTCCGCTTAGGAATGACTTTACATTGCCAAAAATTTGAGTCACTGTGTTATAGATAGAATTTAGGATATTAGATGTCGCTGACTTAGCCGCATTCCAAATTGAGGAAATGATGCTACCTGCTGCATTCATAACAGATGAAATAACCGAGCCTATCCCCGAGAAAATTGAGCTTACTAGAGAACCTATCGCTGATAGAACACTAGAAAAAATAGATTTCACTAAATTTAGCCCACCAGTCACGACCGCAGAAATTAAATTTATTGCCCCTTGGATGATATTTCCGATTAATGACATCACACTCGACGTAATGCCTTTCACCGCGTTCCACGCCCCACTCCAATCCCCTTTTAAAACTGAAGTGAAAAGCTTTATTATATTGGTGATTATCCCAATAGCAGAGGTTATTACGCCCATAATAGCGGGGAAAACCGCCTGAACAATCGACAAAATAAATTGAATCGCCGGGATCACTACGCCTTTTATTATTGTTGCTAGACCTTCAAGTATCGCAGTGGCTACGGGAATCGCCGCTTGAATTATAGAAACTATTACCGGGAAAACCGCCTGGACTATTTGCAAAATTAAAGGAATAACTGTAGTCGCTATGATAGAGATTACCTGACCTAATAATTGAATAATCGGAATCGCAACGGAAATCGCAGCAGCAATAATCCCAGCTATTACTGGGAAGACCGCTTGTACCGCCTGGAGAATAATCGGAATTACTGATGTCGCTATGATAGATAGGACCTCTCCAAATCCTTGAATCAGCATTCCTGCTATACTAAACACCGTCTGGATTACTTGTAAAATAATAGGGAATGCCGTTTGAAAAGCTTGAGCGAATATCGGTAAAACTGTAGATGCTAGCTCAGTAAAAATTTGAGCTACTTGTTGTATAGCCTCTGTTATCAATGGCATAATTTCTATTGTCGTATCAGCAAACATCTGAATTAATTCAGTAATCATAGGCATTACTTCTTGTATTACTTGCCCAAAAAGTTTAAATAAATCAGACGCTAAAGGTACTACGGCTTGGATTGTTTCTCCAAACAAACGGAATAAGTCGAGTGCTATCGGTACTACAGCTTGTACTACTTCACTAAACAAACTAGCTATTGTAGAACCTAGCTCACCAAAGGCCGTACCTAGCTCAGAAAGAGCAGGTCCAAGTGTCGCGAAACTTTCTGCTATAACTTGTCCGGTTTTCGCAAATTCAGGAGCAAGTGGTGCAAATGCTTGTGTAATCCCTTGAGCTATCGACTGAACAACCGGCAAAATCGCAGAAATCACAGAACTAAAAATCGATTGTATAGACTGCCAAGCCGACATAAACGCAGACTTCACTTGATCATTTGTATTTATCAATTTAAATATCGTAGCACCTAAAGAAGCTACAATAGCGATTACCCATCCTACGGGTCCTGAAACACCTAAAAACGATAAGCCTAAACGAACAATTAATGGTGTTAAAGTAGCTATCGTATTTCCTATTGAAGAGAAAGACATTTTTATAAAGTCAATTACTGGAGAAAGAGCTGACCCAATTCCAGCAAATGCTGAACTAAGTCCTGATATTGCTGAACTAAATGCACCACTTATCCCCTGACCAAATTCACTAAATTTCGATTTTATTACAGCTAACGAAACCTCTACTGCTGTTGCAAAACCAGAAAACACCTGACCCGCTTTAATTAACCCTGCCTCTAATGCTGCGCTGATTGCTGTACCCATTGCTGAAAATTTTTCTGGTATCGTCCCAAGATAAGAACCTAAAGAATCAAAAGCAGATTTCATAGCTTCAACTGCCGCTACTGTCCTACTCTTTATTGATTCCCACGCATTGTTAACAGCATTTCGAAAAGTCTCGTTATGTTTGTAAAGTTGAACTAGCGCTACCCCCACTAAGCTTAGAATTGCAATAACCGCACCAACCGGTCCTAACAATAATGCAAATCCGGCTCTTAATGCTGATAAAGCAGCCCGAAGCATTACCGCTGCTTTTGATGTTCCCGACATCCATAGCATAAGTTTACCGATGGTGATAATTGCACCACCGATTGCATTAATAACAATACCTGCTACCGTTGCTATAACTAAAAAAGCTGTAGTAAATGCTACTACGGAAGCAATCACCGTCTGTACAGGAGCTGGTAATTTCATAAACGCGTTTGCCAAGGTTTCAACTACTCCAGCTACGGCCATTAATGCAGGAGCTAATGCATCAGTAAATGCACGTGCAGCAGCATCAAGAGAGGATTCCATTTTCGTCAGTGCTCCGGCCCATCCTTCAAGCATGGAGTCCGCAGCTTTTTTAGAAGCACCGTCCGAGTTCACTAAGGATTGTGTTAAAGCATCAATCTTTTCAGGTCCTGCTGCTACAAGTGCCATCATACCTGATACAGCTTCTGTACCAAATATTGTTGCTAACGCCGCACCTTTTTGTGCACTTGTCATACCTTCCATTCCTGATTTCAACTCACCAATAATTTGAGACAATGGTTTCATATTACCTTGTTGATCCGTAATAGATACGCCAAGCCGTTTTAACTCATTTGCCGCTGCTTTTGGCGGTTTAACTAAACGTAGTAAAGATGCACGTAATGCTGTACCAGCGGTCTCCCCTTTAATACCGCTATTTGACATAATACCAACAGAAGCCGCTAGTTCTTCCATCGATATGCCTAATTGAGCTGCTGGACCCGCCGCATATTTAAAAGCGTATTGCATATCCCCTACACCCGCAGCTGTTGCGTTTGCGGCTGTTGCTAGAACATCAGCAACATGTGTACTTTGACTTGCCTCCATACCAAATGAGTTTAAAGCTGACGTAATCGTATCAGCAACCATCCCCAGGTCTTCGCCTGACGCAGCCGCTGCACTCAACACACCAGGTAATGCGGACGTTGCCTGAGCCGAATCAAAACCTTTCGCACCCATTTCAGCAAAAGCCGCTGCTACCTGCCCTGTTGAATACACAGAGTCCTTTGCCATATCAAGAATCGCTTTCTTTACTTGACCGTAGTCACCTGCAGTTAAAACTACCGCTTTACGAGTTTGTGATTCAAATTCTCGTGACTTTTGAATCATACTCCCTAAAGCAAAAGCCGACGCTGCAGCTGCAGGACCAAATGCATTTTGCATTGTTTGCCCTGTTTGCTGTACACGTCGGCCCATTTCAATTGCTTGATTACCTACTTCTTGAAATCTAGCACGCCACCCTGAATAATCAGGAGGCGGTGGTGCTGGTGGCGCTGGCGGTAATGGTGGAGGTGACGGCGGTTGCGGTGCTGGTGGGATAGGAGGTGGTCTACTAATCTGCTGAAAAAATGTATTCCATGCTTGTGTAGCTCTTCCAAGGTTACTTATTAAATTAGATATGTCTGCAATCACCTGAGTTTCTACCTTGTTCTGGCTCATTCACCTCACCTACCCTTCCTCTTCTTGTATTTGACTTCTAATCATTGATTCTATTTGATCAAAGAACGATTCGTTTCTTTGAATTTTTTCAACTACTTCTTTCCGTTCATTTGCTTGTTTTTCAATATCACGAACACTTTCTGGACGGGTATATATATCCGCTAATGACTTGATTTTGTCACTTTTAGCATTTCGATTAAACAAAGCTTGTACACTTGCAAACTCGTACTTATCAAGTAGTTGTTCCTTATATCCGTTCAACATAAGGTGATACTCCTTGAGACTAATACGCCAAGATTGCAAGGTGGTCATATTAAAAAAACGAAAACACTCACCTTGCAATTCATCAATATTTATGCGTACAGGTTCTCGAACGATTTCTGTTGTTCCGCTGTCATTGTCCCTAGAAGTTTCTTCACTGTCTTCTGGAAGAAAAAACTATTTAGCACAACTGCTTTGTTGTACTTTAGAATTTCATCAAGGTCTAGTTTTTCAGCATTAAACATATCTTCAATCTCTTTCTGTACAGCTTCATACGTGATTCCCTCATTTGTATGAATCAGTGCGTAATAAACCACATCCGTGAAATTAGTAATTCCGCCCTGCATGGTTTGGGAAACGAATTGCATCGGCCCACCGTTTTCATCTAATAACCTCAGTGCCTGTAAACAGAATTTCAGTTCTTGTTCTTTACCATTAATTACGAAACGCGTATATGATTTTTCAGCCATAATAATTACCTCCAATTATTTTTTGTTCAAAATAAAAAAGCGTCTATATGAACGCTTATTCAAATCTTAATTATTTATTTTCCACAAATTCATCCATTGTTTTATTAAGCAAACTAATCATTGCTTCTCTTCGCTCACGCGGGGTTGTATTATCGTATAACTCATTGTGAATATCACTTACTTTGGCCAACTTCTTAGGATCGACATAATTAGTTACCTCTTCATGCCCACCAAGCATCATAATTATATTGCCTATAATAACCGCTTGCTCTTGTTGATCTAGCTTCATTGTTCACCCTCCTCTGACAAGCTATCAATAATCTTATTTAAAACACTAACTGTCGCTTCACCACATTGTCTCGCTGTTGAATTTCGAGTCGATTCCTCACATAATTCTGATAAGCGATTTAAATCAACGTGAGGAGCCAAAGCATCCTCTCCGAATGTTGAAAGAATTGAAGATGCGATTGCAATTTTTTCAATTTTAGATATATCCAAAAATCCCCACCCCCATAAACATTCTTAATTATTAATAAATAGATTTACTATTACGCTCCTGGTGTAGCTACATCACCAGAAGGCGCACCTTCAGGTACTTTATTAAGCGTCCCTTTAGAAATTTTTCCATTTAATTTTAAGCCAATAGAATACTTTGAGTACTCCTCATTTTCATGAGAAAGTTCCAAACTATTCAACATGTATGTTCCTGATTTAACTTTAAACTCAGAAGCGGTTGCACTACGTAGGTTAACTTCATGAATTCTTACTAAAACTTTATTAAGAATTGCTTCTTCTACATAATCAAGTCCCTCGTCACCTTCAGTACAAATCCCTTCAATGCTAGCTGATTGTGTTACGTCACCGTAATCAGATCCACTCTTATCTTTTGTTTTCAACTCGATTTCTCCAGCCTCAATTGATCGTGAACCTGACGTTTGGTTAAAAAATCGAACTGTTTTTGTAGTTTTCCCATCAGGTTGCGGAATGTCAATCAAGTAAAGCGTTTCGGCACCTTTAAACTCAGGTGCATTACTTTTTTTCACTTCTGCCATTTTTAGTCCCCCTCTAATTTCTGATTGTTATAGTAATAAAACTCAAATGTTTCGCTGTTAAAATCTCAACGTCTTTTTGAGACAGTGGTTCAAAATCCTTTACTTTTGCATTAAAAAAACCGATTCGTTCTGGATTCTTTTTACTTGTATCGTACAAGTCAATTGAACCCTTTTCGAATCGGTTAATTATTCTATCTTGCAAATCGTTCCTATCAAAAATTTTATCTGCATACACACCTACTTGTATCAGATGATTACGTGAGAAATTCTCCTTTGAATACCTGCTAATTGTTCCAGACAAATCCTCAATGGTAATGAAGGGTTTGTCTTTTCCTGATACAGAAACACCATCGTATATCCATGTAGTAGGCGCAAAAACATCCAGCAACTTTTTTAATGAATACATTACATCATTCAACATAATTAATGCCCCTTCGCTATACGTTGAACAGTTTTGCTTATATCCTCAACAAATGGTTGCTCACCTTCAAAAGCTGTTTTACGCATAAAACCTTTTTTTGTTTTGTGCGTAAATTCTTGTACCGCCGCGTAAATAAGAGGAGATCCATACGTACCAATAATTCTCGCACCGACTACCATCTTTACACTTGCAGGAATACTTTCAGATAAAGGACCGTGTAATATCGGTGCTCGATTAGAGGCTTGATTAGCTTGTAAGCGTGTATGTTTTTCTACCGTTTGCTCAATTGGTGTTTTGTATCTATTGGAATTATGTGCTTTTAACACATTTGATTTTCCTTTAACAACAACTTTAATCCTCATCAAATCACCCTCTTTACAATAACCTCACGACGGTTTACTCCACCAAGCCCTCGTTCATCGATAAGTTCGATAACGTAAAAAACACCTTTACGTTCAATTTTTTCAATGTTCTCTAAGTCCACATTAAGAGAAAATGTAACAAGTGCCTCTCCTTTTTTAACATCGAGATCAGCAAACTTCGTCTTTTCCACTGACGTGAATTTCTTCCAAACTAATTGAACGTTTTCTTTTTGAGGTTCACCTTGCATCTCTTCTCCTGTAATTGGATCCTTTACAGAAACCCCTTTAATGTATAAAATCACCGGTTCTCTACGTCCCTGCTCAACCATTTCACGATTTTCGCGAATCTCTTTAATATCATCTTCAGTAAGCAATTGCTACACCTCCCCGCTTATTAAGTAGTTCAGCCGTGACGAACATTGTGGATGTGGGCTTATTAATTGATTCATAAGGCTTTCCGGGATATTTTTCGGATACTTTCCAGCTCCTAAACCGTATGCATCACGTCTCGCTAGCTTGTAACACATATGCTTTGAGTGATATCTGTGGCGATGGCCATTATCAATAATTTGATAACCTGCCACAATTTCACTTTCTAACCCATTCTGTATAGTAGCTACTCGGTATGTGTTAGTACTCTCAGAAATTGCTACGCGCTCAACCTTCCATCTCTCATTGTCGTGTACTTCTTTTATCTTTTGAGAAATCATTGTAATGCTCTCGCCCTTTAATACAGATGGACGAATGACACTACTTAATCGATCTCTCATATCTCCAGATAAATTCCATACACGATCAGACAGAACTAAGCCATCTTCACCATGTCTTTTTATAACCCCTTGAATAATTTGCTTATTTACTGCAGTTATAGATTTCACGTCCAAACCTGCTTCTGATAATTTTGACGTGGTCCATTTCGACGTGTTTTCAATCAATGTATGGAATGACCGCTCTGCTTGTTTACGAAATTCTTTTTCGTATAAAGTAAGGTCTCGTAATAACGCATTTAACCTACTACGCTTTACGATTCCATCCTTTTGATAGTCATTCAATAAATCAACTAAAAACAAACGTATTAGGATAATAGCCTTAACTGTATCAGAAACCTGTTTTTCATGCTCCTCTTTAAATTCTTCGGAAATGGTATCGAGCGCCGCATCCATCTCTTGTTGAGAATCGCTCATGTAATCATCTCCCATCTGCCCGTTTAGCAAATGTTTGGTGAGTACCTTTTCCCCGTCGATACTTCCTGTACTTTTTAAGCGCGTCCGCTGATAACTTCTTATAGTTTGCAAAGATCATTGATTTATCAACTGATTCTTCACCATCTGTATAAGAAAAATAGCGCGCTGCGTCTGCCGCAATCGATTCATAAGCAAATGACAGAGCAAGATAAAAAACAGCATTTGCGTTTAATTCTTCGGTTAATTCTGACTCGGTTTCGGCTTCAGCTAGCCAATTTCCGATGTCTTCAGGAGTTACTTTTGGAACTTTTGCTAACCGACTCTCCAGCCTTTCCGACACCTTCATTTGGCGTCACCTCCGTCACTGTATTTTGTTAAGGCATCATGATTCCTGCAGCTTTTAACTTTGCAATAAGGGCGTTTAAGTCTTTTACTATACCCGCTACGTCAGTCGCTGTACTATCTGGTTGTTTATCAACCTTTTTGGGTATTAGAGCTACTTTTTCTTCAAGACCTTTAATAATATTGCCAAGCGATGTGTCTTTCGCAATCGGCATCGATTTATTTAACCGTTGAGCTTGATTTTCAGAAATAGGCATTTATAACACTCCTTTCAAAATGAAAAAAAGGTAGTATACACGCTACCTTTTTAAGCCATTGTTTTAGAGATATTTTCAAGAACAGCGATAGACTCTTTCGCATTCTTAACTTCAAATCCAAATTCCCCACGAATGACACGAGAGAAGTAGTCAGCACCATTCGGTGTAGCATCTTGATCATAAATTGGAGTTAAGTAGCGCGCCTTAACTTTTTCCGTATCAAGAAGTAATGCACGATCTTTAGGCATATTTAAATCGACTACCACACTAGAAATTGCTCCACCAGGTAAGTCGGAAACGAATGATAAGATTTGGTAACCTGCTGCGGTATCTTGGCGTGTAGTACGAATTGTATCGCCACCAAGCTTGGTAATTTGTCGCGCGATATTTGGTCCACATAAAATTGTGTTTGCTGAACCGCCTCGAGTAAATACTTGTTCTACAGCGTCATTTAAAGGTTTTGCCGCAATTTCGTTCCCTTTAAAGTCTTGCTTATGAGAACCTTCAATACCCGCAAATGCAAATAAACCACCTGTAGTACGCGGTTGTGTTGGAGAGCCAACATTTCTACGACCATAAATTAGAGAAGTGTTTGCTTCACGAATCATCTCTTGTAAACGCAGGTTTACTTGATAATCTAATTCGTTTGATACGCCGTATGTGTTCACTTGTTGTTGTGTACGTGAAACAGATGCGTATCTTGAAAAGATTTGGGAGAAGTTATGTGACACCAGACGATCATTAATTTCATTCTTACGGAATGCATCTTCACCTTCTGGTCTCGGTCTTGCAATGACTTTTAATTCACCACCAGCTGTAATTGCCTCCGCTTTCGTACTATCGTAACCACGTTGCACAGTGATTTTATCCGCGTTTTCATCAACATTTACTACACGTAGCACTTCTAATCCGTTTTGTACCAGAGCATTTTCAGTAAATTTACGAGCCTCGCCTTTTTCTAAAACTAGGTCCGTATCCCCAACAGCCGCGGCTGTTTTCACAATACCTGTATCAGAGTTTAAATAGTCATTCTGCCATTCAAATTTAGTTTGTGTTAAAGCGTCTCCTACACCAATTAATCCGAAAAGAACAGGTGCTTTCGTAAGAATTAAATCCACATTCGCTTGCATTTGTCTTACTTGTTGTTGAAATTCGTACGTAGTTGGTACTGGCATATTTGTAGCCCCCTCAAATTTTTTAAATAAAAAAACCGCTGACTTTTAATCAACGATCCGTTATTTCTTCGATTTTGCTTCTAACAACTTGTTATAAATACGAGTTACCTCGCCCGCATACTTTGAATCTTTTAACGCTTTTGTTTTCGCTTCTTCCAGCTCTTTTTCTAAAGCAAGAATTTCATTCGCTCTCGGATTTGTTCCTGGATTCGCGCCACCAGCTGCATCTGCTCCCACAACTTTCTTGAACATCCAAGGTTTGCTTTCCTTTAGCGCATTAACAGCCTCTTCAACTCCTTGATAATTTCCATTCTCATCAAGTTGAATGGTCGACTTATCTAAAAGCGCCAATACGTCACCTGGATCATTCGCATCTAAAGCACGTGCCATACTCTTAATTTCTGTATTTAGAATACGTGTATTTGCTTTTTCTTGCGCTTTTTGTGCTGCTTCAGAAGCTTCTAGTGCCTTTTTGTCAGCTTCTTCTTTTTCAGCCTGCAAACGTTCGATTTCCGTCATTTCTTGCTTTTTACGCTCTTCTTCAGCTTTTTCGTATTCTGCTAATTTTGCTTTAACATCATCGTAGTCGCCGTATTTTTCAGCTGACTTTTTACGTTCACGTTCTAAGCGTTTCTTTACAAGTTCATCTAATTCTTCTTGTGATTTAGGTAGATTAGTAGGATCGCCAGGGTTGTTATCAGGATTATCCTCAGGACTACCACCATCAGAGAAAAACTGTAGGTCTAATCGAAGTGGGAACTTAGGTGTTTTTTGTACTTGTTCTACAAAAAATTTTAATGCTGTAGCTTGTTTTGCGTATTCCATTTACAAATCCTCCATTTTGAGCCTGTCGGCTATAATTTCCGAAAGTTTATAGCGCCATTTCGTAAGGCAAGTATTACTTTTCGTTATACGGATCCTGAGACTGTCGTTTCAACATCCGCTCTTGCATAATCTCCATGAACTTTTGTTCCGCATTTTCTTTACCACTTCTCGTAATAGCACCTTTAATTGATTCGATTTCGTTAGAAATTTCATCCCCCAACTGTTCGATAAGTGCTTTTTGATCTTGTGGTAACGGTAAACCGAAAATAATCTTGCTAGCATAATAGTTATCTACTTTTGCTAACATCGCTTTATCGTATTTGAATTTTGGATCATCCTGTCTTGCTTTCATATAACGCAAAATATACTCATTTAAGGTTTGGAGGCGTGATTGCCATATAACCCATGAGCGTTGTGTTTTTGAAATGATATTACTGAATAAAAGCTGCACGGCCATGTCATTTATACCACCTGTATTCATATCAGCCGTATTCACCATTGGTACTTCTGCTTTTTCATGTAGGCGTTTTTGTAATCGGTCCAGATACGCTTCAATGGTTTCTTTAAATCGGAATCCACTTTCCAGCTTTTTAGCGCTTGGTTCACCTGCATCTTCAGCGCCGTCACCTAAATCCCATTTCGCACCTGGTGCAACTTGTAGTGGATTCTTTGGATCCTCGTCTACATTCGTTAGCAACGTAATAGCGAACATTTCAAAACGTAGCGCATCCGAGTAATCAGACATCTTTTTGTCGATTTCGTCAGAAAGCTTAATCGTTTTTTCAAGCTCACTATAACCTGTAGTTCGCTTACTGAGCTTTTCAGTCGGCACTGGTACAACGGGAATAAAATCGATGCCCATTGATGAGCGCTCAACCCTATCCTCTTGTTTTTCTAAATCACCGTTGTATACAGCCTCTTCAATTTCACAGTCGTACTCACCAGCTTCTTCATGCCAAACTAAGTAATACGATAATTTCCACATTTTCGTTTGTTCTTCATCAAGCCATGCAATAAAATGAATTTCTTCCAGTTGATCTATATCCCAGTCACTGTATTTCGCAATTACTTCCGTCGATGGATGCCAAATAATCTTAAATTCACCGCGGCGTTTATCGTAATGAATCCGAGCATACACACCGGTTTTTGAAATAGCCCTGTCTTTTGCTGCTGCTAATAACTTCTCATGCATTCGGTTGTCATCCCAAACCCATGTTAATAACCGTTCCTTTGCTTTCGCTCTACTGTTTTCTGCTTGTTGCTCCTCACTAGGTTCATATCCTGATTGAATCATAAGTGCTGGGTCATCTATCACATCAGGAGGAACTGTTACTTTCGGTTCTTTTTCAAATTGCCATGCTGCAATCATATTTACGATTTTTTGAGGATAGTCAAGTTGTATTTTCGTAGGATCATAGTCAAGATTGTCTGGTTTTTTATAATCAGACCATACGTTTAAGTCTCCTTCATAACGCTCATACAAACGAACCTCGGACATAATGCGTGTCCACTCAGAATCGCCGAGTGCGGTACGAACTGGCATTACAATTTCCACTGGATTCATAAAATTACGATCACCTTGTACTCTCATTCAAGCCCCTCCTTTCTCAATATCTTGAATTTCCTGTAGTTCCCGCTTTACGTCTTGCACGTTTATATGCAATAGAAAAAGCCATTTGAACTGCATCCGGACCGTCATCGTGTGGGTGCATCGGATACATTTCAAATTGCTCCAATAAAGCACGTAAATGTTTCATAAAACGTAATTTACCGCTCTGTATATCTGGTAATAACGACTCAATACGTAGTGCTTTTCGTGTACGCTGCTTAATTTGTTTTAAACGAGTCGATGAAGGATATCCTTTTTTCTGCAATGCCTCTCCAACCTTATCCGCAAACCATTCCTGGGCTTGTTGCGCCTCTACCGCAAGTGCTTCGTATTGATATTCCAGCGTGTATTCTACAGCCTTTTCTAACAACGTATTTGGATGCACACGCTCCATAAAAATATCGATAACGTAACAAGTTCCTGTTTCAACGTTTTTCGCAAGTGTGACTACTACACTATAGTCACCTTTTTCTTTACCCATCGCGAAATCAACCGCACCGTAATGCAGAAGTTTTTTATCTTTTAAATCATCTTCAGTACAGTACGTGAAATATTTAGGTTTAAATATCTGTCTTTCCTCGTCAGTCGGGTTACATAAATACTCCTGGTTAAACGCTTTGGTACCGTCATCCTCTCTAATTTCCATCAAATCGATGTAAGGGAAATGTGATGGCCACAAAGTTTTTGTTCCACGGAGCATTTCTTCTTTATTCTGCTCATAAAATTCACGAGCACGATCTGCTGAGTCTGGATCATCTACCTGACGAATCTCACGCCATTTTTGCCATAAATCTTCTCGCTCTGACCATTTTAGGATTGCCGGAAATGATCTCGATACGAAATCACGGCGGTTTTTAATCACGTGATGCAATAAACTGTCGTAACAAACGATGGTACCCATATAAATACAGGCACCTTCTTGACGACTTAAACCTGGAAGCAATTCTTCCTTGAACCAACGCTTATTTTTCGCGATTAAATCAACTGTCGCGGTATTTTCTTTACTCTCCAAATCATCCAAAATGTAAAGCTGAACCCTTTTGGAACCGTGACGTAACCCACGTACCTGTGTTCCGATACCTTTTGCTTCGACTTTCGTGTTTGTTAAAGTCACAAACTCTTTGTCGTTATCTACTTCATTTCGGCTTTTTTGCTCATGAAGTAAGATTCCGAAATCCTCGCGTAATTTTTCGTTATACTTTAACTGATCACGTGCCCAAGATATAAAGTCACCGGCTACATCAGATGTTTCAGAAATCAAAACAATATACTGCTTTAATCGATACACGACTTGATGACACAAATAACCGTTACTCAGGTATGCTGTTTTCGCATGACCACGTCCTACACTCCATGCTACTTTTTTCTTTTTCTCCCTACCTGTTGTGATGTCATCTAATAGCCCACATAACGTTTGGTGAAACTCTGCAGCATCATCCATCGATACCCCGGCAGGGATTAAGTTATCTGGATTCCCGGGATTCCCTTCTTCAGAGAAATACTCATACATGAAGTACAGCATGTCATGTTCTCCACGGTGCACCCTTTTTAACTTTTCTAACTCATCGATGTCAGCAAGTAGTGTATCCATGTAATATTCTGTAGCCTCACCAGTTTCGTACAACTCCTGTAATTTTTTCGCTCTTTCTGCTACAAGATTGATACGTTCCTGACGTTCTTGACGGGCTAACCATTTACCGTCTATATATGCCATGTAGCCCGCCCTCCATTTACTCGCCTGTCAATTTTTTTAATTTCTGAAGCTGTTCTTCGATTTCCGCATTTGTACGGGTTGCATTTCCTAGATCACCCTCGATTACTTTCTTATCAGTCAGTAAACCGAATCTCTGCATATACAATTGCATAGCTTTTACACTCGGTTGCGGCCCTAAAATTAACTGCATTAACTTGCTATACACCTGCTCGCGCTTCTCAGCAAGGAAACTATCGGCCACTTCACTCTTGAATGCGATGAAGTCCTGGTTCTTAGTTCGCCACTCCCAAAGCGTTGTCCGATTTATACCAAGTTCGTTCGCCATTTCGTCTTGGGTTCTTTTTTCCTCGTTATTCGATTCCATCAACTCGTTTTCTACAAGCAAGTACGCCGCTTGAATTTGTTTAGCCGTAAGTTTCTGTTTTAACTCGTCTAACTTCGCCATCATTTCGCTCCCCTTTCTTCGTGAAATAGAAAAAGGCAACCGATTTAGTATCGATTGCCTTGAAATTCGTATATTTTGTATAGCCCCCCGAGTTTAAAAATTCTGGCGGAACGTTACAAGCGCCTGCCAGCCCCTCACCAGATTTGACCTCCCCCGGGGGATTAAAACAAAACCAAATGTTTAATAGTCTAAAATGCCTATTTTGAATAACGATGAATATTGTATTAAAAATGACTACCTATAACATTGGTTATGTAAACTACATTTAAACTTAATCCCTTGATATCAATGATTCTTTCTTTTTTCACTACGTAACCAATATGCATTTATTATACAACGTTGTTATATCAACGTTTATAAGTCATACATACAGCCTTTGTTAATCTAATTAATGCATAAACTTCACCTTATTAACTACCTATACATTGGATCATGACCCCCTGAGTTTCGAAGGGCCTTCTTCTCCAGGAGAGAGCGACTGATGAAATTACCTCAAGGTTTCCCTTTCGTGTTGCCTACAGTTCATAGTATGCGGTACAGCTTCTCCTATTTCTTACCTACTATATATCCCACAATCAGTCCAATCCAACGGGCATAAAAATAGCCATGATACCCTAATGACGGGCCTCATGGCTACGTATATTATTTAGTACTGGAGTAGGACACAATTTCACCATCCTAACATAAATTGTACCTACTATGAACCCACCTTGTCAAGCCTCGTACAACTTTTTTATTATACTTCTCATACCAGTCATATCACCGTTAATATTCATGTGCAATAAATCTACGGCTTGTCTACAGCGTGCGTAATACAATTTTGCAGTGATATTCATGGTCCGTAATGTATTCCTTCTAGGAATCCTGTATACATAACGCGCAAGTACTATATATTTCATATTCTTCGGTAATTGTTTAATCGCCTGATCCAACACAATCTTATTCAATCGTCCATCGCTTTTCCCGTCCTGTGCACAAGGTCCAGTAAAGCTAGGCGGCGCATCAGGGAACCGATCACCTACAGCCAGTGATTCGTAATTCTCCAGCCATAGTCGTATTGTCTTCTTTGAAACATAGCCATCAATTATGGTCATATCCGAACCTCCTGACTCAGAAAATCAAACCCCTAAAACGAAAACCTTAAACCATTAATAGTATTACATACTATATAACTATTAATAAATAATACTATATATATTATATATAATTATTAGTTTTATATTTATATTATATATATAAGGTATATTTTTTTAAGGGGGGTCTTTTTTATTTTCTTTTTCGTTTTTAAGTACTGTAGTGTATTAGACCCCCACTAAAAGATTTTTCTTTTATATATTTTTATTTTCCTTACATGAGCTGTGATATAACGAAAATCTTCCTACGAAACACAATTCCATAGCACTTGACAACGTTTTCTCATCTTTAGTTCCAGTTATTGACCACGCGTATTGCTTTATTTTTCTTTCGCTATCAAGGTAAATGTAACTTGTTTAGTTCTGTTTGAAGCGTTGTGTATTGTAATAACCCACTGATCTAATTGTCTATCATAACTCTCTATTGCATACACTGGATCATTCGGTGAACTTATTTTCCAACCACCGTTGATAACATTCATATTAGGTGTATGCAAGAAAACAACTAAATATTTATTAGGTTCAACTGTTTTAGGAGTCCAAGAAAATGACCAGAACCCATGTCCTAGATCGCCCCTACTTCTAGCCTCTTCGGTATCCCCTTCACTATATAAGTACGCTTTCTGCTGTCTCTCATTCCGATAGCCATGAACATTACTTTGATTTAAATCATGAGAGAACTGATACCCCGAATCTTCACTTGAATTTGGATACATCATTTCATAATTCGGATCCATACTTGGACCAGCATTTGGATGCGTCATTCTATAATTTGGATCTTCAATTGGAATATAGTTTGGGTTATTCTCATAATTAGGATAAACATTTGGATACATCAGACTTTGATTTGGATTCCAATAATTATTATACATAATCATTCACTCCCTGATTTTGATTTACAATTTTCATGATATTAATTATCAATTTCAAAGTGCTTAACCTACATCAAAAGAGGCTTAATTATGATACTAGAGCCCACCAAATGTTCTCTATTTTTTAATTTATCTAATACCAGAAACACGTGCCACGCTGCTGTCGTCTTATAACCACGCAGCACCGATTTTCCAGCTAGGAGAAAACCATCTCAATCCTATATCCCTATAGCATCTCTTGAATATCTGATGTATTAGTTTTAATATCAATTATTGTTCGTGAATACAAAAAGTTATGCTTTATTTTTGCAGAATTTTTATGATGATAAATAGCTATATCAGGATTCTCAAATTCTTTAGGATCAATTGGATTGTCTGCATATGGGTTTAAAAAAAGGCTTGTTCCATCTAATAATGACTCTCGATATTTTTTATGTGGTTCAGAATTTATAGTCGCCACTGTATCGTAATCATTATATTTATACGTGTTTACTATAATATCTTTACTTTTATTTATTGATAATGCTCTCAATTTACCTACTGTAGCTATTGGATTAAAAATCACACCACTTATAAAGCTATGCTTATCATCATTAAATAATCCGATTGGAATTTTACCACCTGTACTCTTTTTAATAATATGGTCTGAGAACTCCATATATGGCATATCACCTCTATACTCAGCCTTTGTTAAACCGTACAGAACTCTTTGTATAGCACCTATCCCTTGTAAATAAAACAGTGGTTGCTCAAAGCTACCGATTGCTAATATGAATGGTTTCCCTTTTACATGCTCCATCTTTGAATACCGTTTTTCGTACTTACCACATTTAGTACTTATGCTATTAGCTATTCTTTCTGTTGCTAAATGAACAATCTCACTGTGTATTTCCTCATCAGATTTTCCACTTTTATATAAACGATTTAATTCTTCAATTCTTTCATGTTCTGGAGTTCCATTATCAGGATTCTTTGTTGCAACTGCTTCAACTAAAAATTCCTTTTTTGTTTTTCTAGATTTCAAATAAAAATCTGGCGCATCATGAGAGTAGTCCGTTTTAAAACCCAGATTCTTAAAAGAAGCGTGTAAATATATTTCCCAAAATGATGAATTAAAAGTGGTTTGAAATTCTTTTACAAATTTATTATCACGATCTTCGAAACCTATACACCAATTATTGATCACTTTTCTTAAATCAGCGTCATCTTTTATATTTTTAAAATTCTCATGTAATGCACTTTCTGCAACTTCTAAATTAAATAAGTCCATGTAAAATTCTCCTTTTCAAATAAATTTATACATTAAGATATCAACATCATTATAATACTATATTCAGAAGTTTTTGTTTGCCGATATCACCACACCTGTATAGCTTAAAGCCTGTTTATACTACTTGTAAGAAAAGAATTTTTTATCTCCATTCAAGACTTGTCATAAAATCTCTCCCACATCGATTTGTAAGTTACGAATATCTTCAGTCATTTGTTATACACCTCAATCCAAATTCCCCCATAAATATTATCAATTTGTATCGATAATATTTATAATTTTTGATATTATAGTAATAAAAAGTTTCATAATAAAAGGAGTTAATAAATGGGTTCACAAGACGAAAGAATTTTCAATTATTTAGATTCAAAATTAAGAAATTATTTAGCACTCTATGGAATGAATAATCTAGAGCCGAATAGGTTTACTATGTGTTACGAGGACATAGGTTATCCTTTGTGTAGAATTTTTTCTACGTTACACCCTTATCTCAATAAAAAATTCAAAAATTTTTATACTGGGATTTTTAATGATACTTTCAACTCCAGTGACGCATATAGATTTATGCAACTGATCGATGAATTTGAAGAACTTCAAGGAACCTTACAGAATACTAAATACAGCTTTGATTTAATACCTTCATACAAAGACGCATTATTAGAAGTTAAAGAGTATCTTTCTTTATTTGGTGAAAATCGTGAATTACTCAAAAATGGCTACCCACCTACTTTTTCTCACAAAGTAACCCTTGAAGAAATCAACCCTGTTTTTCAGTTAAAACCAACTATTTCTACAAATAACTCAAGCGTATCCATTCCTTACAAATTGAAATTAATTGGAGAAGGTTCTTATGCAAGAGTACATAAATATAAAGATGAATTTTACAATCGTTCTTTTGCTGTGAAGACTGCCCGTAAAGATTTAAATAGTTCAGAACTTGAAAGGTTCCGCACAGAGTTTTCAGAAATGAAAAAGTTAAAATCTCCATATGTTTTGGACGTATTTTATTTTGATGAAGAAAATCATCGTTATATAATGGAGTACGCTGAATTCTCGCTCTCCGACTATATAAAAAAATATAATAACTCTATAGATATTTCAAAAAGAATTGAGTTCGTCCAACAGATATTTAAGGCCTTTACGTATATCCATAGCAAGAATATATTACATCGAGACATTAGCCCTGCAAATATTTTATTAAAAATGTACGACGGAACAGAGTTTATAAAAGTTTCAGATTTTGGCTTAGTGAAATTACCAGACAGTCAACTCACTAACCAATTAACAGAAGTTAAGGGGTATTTTAGTGATCCAAACCTTTATGAGGTTGGCTTCGCTAATTACAAACTTCATCACGAAATATATTCACTAACACGTGTAATTTATTTTATATTTACTGGACGTACATCCATTGGTTCCTTTACTAGTACAGAATTCCAAGATTTTATTGAAAAAGGGATCAATACAGATGTTCAAAAAAGATATAAAAATGTTGTAGAAATGCAGGCTGATTTCGAACAGATTATCCCGATGATACAGCAAGTAGGTGTTTAATTTACCCCCTTCTTCGCTAAAAACTGTCTTGCGTTCTCCGTAAGCCGGTAATAATAAACATGTTTATCATCTTTCGTGACTTGCTCCAGTAGTCCTAACTGAGAGAGTTGTCCCAGCCACGTATCAAACTGCGTAGCCGGGATTTCTCCTCCTACCCGGTGCATCGTCCGTAAGATCGCTTCAGATCCTTTCACTCTATACCTCGTGATTTTACGATTTCCAGTGCTTGTTGTTCCATAAAACCCTCTTTCACTAATGAATCAAAGCGTGCTCTATACAACTTGGACAGTTCATCGAAATATTTTATTTGTATAGGCATCATTTGAATCATGTTATCCAGCATCATTTCAAATTCGACATTCGTGTATTTCTTTATTGGTTCGCTCATCTTATCGCCCCTTCAAATATGATTCAATTTCCGCTAAAACTTGGTCGATTCCCTCAGGACTCAGTACGAGTTTCCCACCAGCTAGTTCAATCTTTTCTTCTGAAACCTCTCCTGTAATTTGGCAAGAGTTATTAGGGTTATATTTTTGTAGAATAATAGATTCACCATCTACAAAAATCTCCATTGGATCTTTTTCCTGGATACCTAATGTACGACGTAATTCCATTGGAACCACAATTCGTCCTAATGGATCAATGTTACGAATAATACCTGTTGATTTCATTTCTCTTCAGCTCCTTTTTCTTACTTCTTAATCGTTTCTATAACGCTAGCTAAACCAAAGAAAATTACACAAATGAACCACGTTGTCCAAATCGGATATTCGTATATAAGTTCCATCCAACCACTCCTAGTCCTTATTAATAAGAATCACAGCCGGACCCTCAACCGTAATACCGGCTACTTCAATCTTTTCATGGGGACTTACTTGCACTGTTGTGACACCTTCACGTGTCTCCAGTTCTTCACTTATGTTTTTTGTAGGTATATTCTTCATCTTTACTCACCATCCAAAATAACGCTGTATTCATCATTAGCTACGTAAAAATTACCGAATGCATCTCGCTCAGGGAATCCATTTTCCGTTGCCTGTACTATCTTAAGTTTCGCGTTACATTTGTGGCATTTCGTAAATTTATTCCCCTCATATTCATATTGATTTCCACGATTCCCGCACATGCAGCAATCGTAACGTGTACGATATCTCGGTTTACCTTCATCGTCATACTTAATACCTGTTTTCCAATGAGTCGGATCCGCTTCTTCTTTTTTCGTGATTTTTGCTATCTCTTCCATAGGAAACGAGCTACGATTCACTTCTACGATTGGTAGTTTACGAGTTTGCTTATCCGTGGTCATCTTAACAACTGATTCCTGAATCTGTTCATGCGTAACACCTAGATCCACAGCCTTATGAACTTCCGCTTTTGCTATTGCAGCGCCTAATGCTGAGACATCCACTTCTGGTGGGTGCTGATTAACCACTTTTACAAGTTCTGCTGCGGTATTGATAAATGAAAATTCATCTGTTTCTTTTTTTAATCTTAGATTGGCAGGCTCCGCATCAGAGTCATAAAATTCTATATTTGTTTTCAGTACCGGCTTAATCTCGATGTAAGTACTAGCGCCTACAAAGCTGGAAACACCACCACGAATATTATTTTTAATAAAGTCGAAAAAGACTGTAGTTAATGCGTTTACGTTTGCTTCTTTATTTAAACGATCGAGTCCGTATTCATAAAGCATTGCGTGAATCGCCTCATGAAGTACGTTTTTCATTTGCCCTTCATGCTTCGCTACATTGTCCGAAATCTTGATATGTTGTTCATGATACGTTACTTCAGCAATCCTTACTTCTCCGTTTTCTCTTTCATCAATCCAGCCTTTTACAACTTCCACATCGTACGGCACGCTACCAATCATCAGTTGTTTAGGTATGTTCATATAACTTTATCCCCCTTTAAATTGGTAAATTATTTTCAATTTCCGTTCGTAATTTATCTCGTAGCCACTTAAACTCTAAATCTTTTTTATCGATTTTCGCCTGGATTACTTTTGCCTGGTCCTTTGTATAACATTTACGGAAATCGTTGTATAATTTCGAAATTTCTTTCTGCAGCTGTCTCATTTCACGGTTCGAATAATAACTTACAAATTCTGTTTTACAGCTTGGACAAATGAAATAGTGCTTGTCTACACGGTTCGATAATCGTACTGTGAGCATTTGGATACGAAACACGTGCTCACATACTTTACATTTCGCTTTTACGGGTTTCATAGTTTTGGATGCTCCTTTCTTTCAAAGGATTTTTTTGTTTGGTTTCTAACAAACTTCATCTTTAATTTTTCTGGTTCTAATGAACCTCTAGACGAATACACCATATACTAATTTAAATACGTTCTAGGAAAGCAGGTGTGTACTATGCCTTCTGTCGTTGGAAATCTTGTCGTTCAAAACAGTAATGGTGCTTTCAATTTAGGGGATTTTTATAACGTATCTCCAAAAGAGAATACAAAATCTTATAATGGTTCAGGGGCATCAAATGTTTCTTTTGTTGTTAATACCTTTAACGGTGTTAGTGCAACGAATACATTTGATTCTGATGTTGCTGATCAAGACCAAGTTGTATCAAGTTAAAATTATTTATTTCCCTCTCCCCCTTGAATAAAACTCGATATTCCGTCAATACTGTGCATAGGCGATAGCCAAAACTCATATTAATGAACCTCTATCAGCAGTAGTTCCCTGACCTGAGCAGTTAGCTTTTGCTAGCTGCTCTTTTAATTACACATTTTTGTCTTAACACTCATATAATATTGTGAATTTAAAAATCATTTCATGTTTAAAGGAAAAGTATTCTTTTTCATTACTCCACTCCCTCTTTAAATAACACTGTTTAAATAAGGTTTTTAAAGAGGGAATACATTAAAAAAATCTTGGTTACACTGTAAACAGGCTCGTGAATAGCCAAATTTACTAATACCCACTCTATGTCTATTACCTTGGGCCGAGCAATTAGCAAAAGCTAATTGCTCTTTTATATTGAGTTAATAATAAAATTTAGTCTTATTCCTTTTCTACATCATATACTTTTAACCTAACCATCCAGCTCAAAGTGTTACCTCCTATCTTAAAGAGCACTTATGCATGGTGCTCTTTTTTAGTTTCCTTATTTCTACAAAATGAAATTTTTATTTAGTTTTCTTTCATGCATACTATTTTGTGATTTGTTTATACTATAGTTGTAACTTTTTGTTACAACTCATAATATGTATGCTTAGTAGAACTCCTCAGTGCATTACAATGGAGCGGCTAGCTAGATTAGCTAGCTGCTTTGTTGTGTAAAATGAAGTTTTTATTTGGTTTTCTTTTTTGCATAATATTTTCGATTCTGCTCATACTATGTTTGTAACTCGCAATTACAAAAGCATCATTTGATAAGCACCGTTTTCTTTTCTTACCAGGACAGCTAGCTAATCACGCTAGCTGTTTTATTGTATAAAATAGTGTTTTTGTTGGGTTTTCTTTCATTTCCGAATAATTTTTTCAATCCTGTTCATACTATTTTTGTAACTCTTAGTTACAAATTACTTCTGTAAGCGAGCATTTCTTTTGTACAGCAAGCAGTTAGTTTTATTAACTAGCTGCTATGTTGTGCTTAATGAAATTTTTATTTAGCTTTCTTGCATAACTTTTTAGATTCTGCTCATACTATAGTTGTAACCTTTAGTTACAATGTATTGTGGGTATTGTTCTTCTTGGACGATAAAGCAGTTAGTTCATTGAGCTAGCTGCTTTGTCATTTACTAAGTACAAAATAGCATTTTTGTTTAAAATAATGCTCCCATCCATTTGGACGCATTTACCAGTATTTTTACCAAAAAAATTCATGATATGGTTATTTAGTCGAGTACGTCATTACTTGACAATTACCCTTAGAAGCCCCGTAAATAAACGGGGTTTCTTTTATTAACATTCGAGTTTCAATATATGTCTGTAAAAATAATCAGTTAAGTGTTAAAATTCCATAGATAATCTTTAGGGAGTTTTCATGTAATTAAACAAGAGTTTAAAAATTCTCGAATCTTAGCCCCTAGGAGCGCCCTTCAAGGGGCTAAACAATTTAAAATAATGATTTTATCTAAATCCATTCACTAACCTCATACTTTGACATACAATAATAGTGCCTTTCTATATAATGTGAGCTCGTCACTGTCGTTATAATGAGGTATAAGGAGCGCTCTCGATTAGCGCTCTTTTTATTTAAATAAAGATTTTGTTATAAAATTTCACCTATCTAAAAAACATACATACAATATCTTGGGTATCCTTTTTCAACATTAGTTTTGGTCAGAGCGCCTTCCTCTCAAGGCGCTCTTTAATTTCTAAATAACATTTTTAGGTAATTACGAGAGCGGATTTTATTATGTTGTACAAGCACTACTTCACTTTATTAAATAGACTATATAGATATCTAAAAGAAGGGAGCTTTAAATTCATATGGCTGATTACTTTTATAAAGATGGTAAAAAATATTATAAAAACCAATCACATTCCAACAATCAAAAAAACAACTGTTTTATTGAAACTCATACGATAGCTGGTTTTGCAGAAAATGCAAATGGAAATATACCTGTGTCTGTTTTCCTTCAAACCACCGCTCCACAAACTGTATTTGAGGATTTTACAAACAATCATAATAAAACATTAATTCAGTTATTCGTTGTCGGTATGAGTGCACCCGTTCAAGTAACTATTCTAACAAGAAGATCTAGCGTACCAATTACTACTACATTACAACCTGTTCAAACAAAAATATTTCAAGTTGAAGATTTTCAAAGTCTTACTCTTACAAAGCAGGAAGGTTCTAATAGTGAAGTTAGTTTATTTGTTCAAAAAACATTTTGTATATGCTGTAACGATAATAACGATTCATGTGATGAATATTACCACGAATGTAATTGATAGATTAAATCACCAGAAGAACCCTTTATATAAAGGGTTCTTTTCCTTTCACTCCCCTCATTTCCTCGTTTTTTATTAAAATAACTATTTTATTAAAAATCTTTAATGAGCTAATCCTTACAATTTTGTAATACTAATGTCACTGAAATCAATTTTTTCACTATAAACTCTTTACTATAATTTTCCTTATAAAGTTATAAACACACAGTAAGGAGCGACTTAAAAATGTCTTTTTCTCAATTAAATATTGATGCTTTTCGAGCAATCAATGATTTAGGGAAGTCATATTCATCCCTAAACTCAACTATGGTATTTGTGGCGGAATATATGGTGTATTTTTTAGGTTTAATTATTATGGCTTATTGGTTTACTCAATCTAGAAAAAACAAAATGATGATTATTCAAGCGATGGTCGCTTTCGTAACTGCTGAAATAATTGGAAAATTAGCAGGGAATTTGCATTTGAATTATCAACCATTTGCAGTATTACCTAATGTTAATAAACTTGTCGATCATGCAGTAGATAATTCATTTCCTAGCGACCATACGATTCTATTTTTTTCAATTTGTTTTTCATTCTGGCTTATTCGTAAAAAGGTTAGATGGTTATGGCTTGTACTTGCATTCTGCGTAGCTATTTCTCGTATTTGGGTAGGAGTTCATTATCCTTTCGATGTAATAACAGGAGCTTTAATAGGAATTATTTCAGCGCTATTTTCATATTGGTTAACACCGAAAATTACATTCATCAAACAATTGCTTAATCTTTACGAAAAAATAGAACAAAATGTAATACCATCCAAAAACAAGTCAAAAAACTTTTGATTAATCTCACAAAGCTAAAAAGATTACATATATTACCGAGTATTTTTCAATATTGTCTTGATCGAAGAGCGCTCCCCTGGGTGCTCTTTAATTTTAAAATAACGCTTTGGTTTAGTTTTTTGACTGTTCAAATGCTTTTTTCTCACAATCTACACATGCTACAATGTCACCATCTTCATCGAATTGATAAATAGATTTCTCTTCAATATTCTTGTTTTGAAAACAAAGATCACAATTGAATTGTCTTTTCTTATCCACTAATTCGTCATTAATTTTCTTAGTTAGTTTTACAATTCCGATATTCTCATAAGGTTGAACTTCATAACCCTTCAAATGAAGGTATTGTGCTACTTTTTGCATTTCTTTCCAACATTCCGTTCCTTGACCAACTTAATAGTTACTGTATTCATTTTTCATTCCTCCATTTTTTAATAAAATTCAAATTTGATATTTATCAAAATCTTCAATACCATGTAAAATTTACGTAAAGATTGCTATGATTCAGCCTATCCACTCAAGAAACGTTATATAATGAACTTGCAAACATCTGGTTTGCGCACAACTACCTTTCTGTACGACATAACTCTTTGCTAGGAGAAATCCTAGCCTTTTTTATATCTTCAGACTAAAACCTCCTTAGGTACTATTGGGACCTTCCCTTTAAACCGATACCCCATTCTTTCCATCTTCCCTCGAACACCTAACGCACTTTTCCCTAACCTTTCCGCAATTACATCGATGCTGTAACCTCGATCATACAAATCTACAATTTGCTTTACTTCTTGCTCTGTATATTTTGTATGATTCCCTCTACGTACAGGCCTAGCTTTTATCTTCAATTCTTGTAATCTACGCTTTATAGAACTCTCTGTACGTTGTAACCTCATTGCAATTTCTGGATATGTGTAACGGTGTGCATTCACTAAACTTTTAAGTAACAAATCGTCGTCTTCGCTCCATGGTTTTCCACGTTTCTTTTTTGCTACCAGGTCCGCATTACGTTTCTCTATCATCCAGTCTGGTTCAGGACCAAAAATGCCTGGTTCAATTCTAGAAAAATCCACCACGTGTTTATGTGTTTTTAACCACTTCCATAAATCACGGTAATATACAACTTTTACTTTCTGCTCTGATGAAAACAATTTGAGCTTGATAGGAAATCCGAAACGTTTGCTCCAGCTTTTTATACAGTTATAATCGACACCTATAACCTCAGAAAGCTGTAAAATAGTGATACCGTCAAAATGTAGTCGTGCGTCACCTAAACCTAAGCGTTGCGCTTTTATTTTTACAGCATCCACTGAACGTCCAAACTTTGTTGCCATGTGCTTGATACTGTATATTCCCCAATACTGTTCCAAATACGCTACTTCTTCTTTCTTCCATAACGTATATCGTGCCACCACTTTGCCTCCTTTTTAGTAACCAGATGCCTGACGATCATGATTGATTTTATTTTTTTCGATATATGCGTTGTAAATTTCAATAGCCGAAAATCCAAGCGCTGCACCTAAGTACGCCAAGTCATTCATCAAGGTCATGTAGTGTGCTGCAGTCCATAATTTGTTTTCATATAAATCGTTAAACACATCGATAATTTCTGTTTTTGTATTTCCTTTGCTATTACGTACTACAAAGGCATCGATATATTTATTCCATTCACGTTCTAATCCAATCGATAAAGCAAAGTGAAGTGCATCAACAAATTCGTCTAATAACGGATTGTAGTACTCCTTATCTTCTTCCATCATTTGACCCTTGTTACGTACATCTTTTGTAATCGGTTTGTTATTTCCACTCCAGAACTTATGACCACGCCAGACATGAAGTAACTCACTTAACTCGTCACGAAATGATAATTTCTTTTCTTGAAACAAAGACACGTTTTGTAAACTACGTTTTTCCACAATCTTGTTATCAAGGTCTTTTTGAAGCTGGAATAAATGAGTGATGTTCATTGTTTTGCACGCTCCCCTTTTTTAAACAACTCTATAAAACTTCTCACCATTCTTTCTACACTGGCACCAGTTAAGTAATTAACAAAGGGTGCAGTTTCTGCGAATTTTAAAGAGTCCTTTTCAGGTATTCCTGCACAAATCAACTTTTCTTTTACGGCTTCAATAATTTTTACTCTTTTCTCGTTCTTACTATTGAACTGAGCCCCCACGACCTTTACAGCCTCATCCTTATAGCAATTATGCTTTTCCATGTAGTAATACACTTCTTTCCAAAACTCATTGTCTTTCACCACAGACATCTCAATCGCTCCCTCCTTATCTAGATCACAAAACTAACAATGACCGCTACCACCATATAAGAAACAATTAACGTAATAGACTTTTTACGTAAACTTTTAATCTGCTTCCGTAATTCGTTATTTTCTTTCAATACACGCTTTGCGTAATTATCTTTCACTTTCACTTGTGATTTGTATAAATCAACTGCTAACTGCAAATCACGATTTTCTTGCATCACATCTTTTAACTGTTGCTCCGAATTGTCCAAATACACTACCGCCTTTCGTGGCTCCCCTTTTGCTACTTTCCTTTTTTGCTTAACCATTTCACGTTTTAATCTTTCCATCTTTCTATCACTTTTCCGATTTTCGTACCCCTTCCCTTGCTGTCTACCACCCACAATCGTACATCCTTCCTACAGCTTTTTATTTTCTTAAATGCTCTAAAAATAGTTCATTGAAATTCTCGTTTTCTAGTTCTTCCAATCGCTTCTGTACACGTTCTAAACGTACTGGACCCAAACCTAACACTTCTTTTACTGCACGTAATGCTAATGTTCGGCCATCTTTATACGATAAAAGGGATACTTGCTGCACTTCACCCCTGTGAAAACTTTGCCGCTCCCTTGTTCTCTTTTTCTCACGTTCATTCGCCCGGCGTTGTTGACAGTTCAAGACGTTCATCGTCTTCCCTCCATTTTTTAAAGCAGCTGCTAAATAACAATTCTGCGTATGGATCTTGCGGTACTGGGTCTAACACACCAGTCTTTTTATCTTTTCTTAATGAACTTACTACCCAAACCATGTTGTACGGTTCTCCAGCAATGCTTCCCACAATTCTTGCTGGCTTTACACGTGGTAATGCTGTTGCATGACGCTTTGTAAATAACGATTTACGCGGTCCCTCTCCTCTTCCCACATGCTATTCCTCCCTTTGTTTAAGCCAGGACTCAACACTCTTTTTCTCGCCCCATCGATACCCTACACTTCCTTCTGCTTCAATCGGAACTGGAAATCCTGGTACTGGAGGTTGCTCCATAACTTGTTTAATTTGTTTTTCTGCTGCCACTACAATCTCTGGATCATCATCTATTTCAAAAATAATTTCATCGTGAATTTGTGCAATCATATCGGCACTACCATGAGCAAGTACCCCTTCTTGTTTACCAATAGATTCATAAATTTCATTTTGTACTTTCTTCATAATGTCAGCTGCACTACCTTGCACTGGCGTATTCGCTGCTTGTCTTTCAGCTGAGCCACGATCTCTTCTATTCGCGCTGTTAATGCCTGGTAGCAATCTCATATATCCATAAATCGTTTGCACATAACCTTGCTCCCGTGCTTCTAAAACAATCTTGCGCTGATACTCCGGTATGCGTTTGTATGCTGTTTTAACAGCATTTACAATTTGTGCACATTCGTCTAATGTTTTACGAATCATGTATTTCGTTTTAAATGTGAACTGTAAAGCGTGCTCGGTCCCTCCATAACTTATCGCTTAATCCCGTATTTCTACGGGCGCTGACTATACCTTCTAAAGATGTTTTTTAAACCGTCCTGACTGATCACGTAATATATTTGTATTTCCTAAATACCTACCGAGATTATTCCAGCACTCATGTTCATGCTGGTGACACTTTTTACAAAGGACTTCCAAGTTATTAATATCGTTATTTTTACGGTTCCTGTCTTTATGGTGAACAACAATGTCATTCTCACTACCACAACGGTTGCAAACTTTTCCGTAAGCTTCATAAGCAATCCGTTTATAATAAGGCGGTGTACCACCACTCCAGTTATTGTTGTTTTCACCCTTTTGGTTATACCCCTTTTTAACGTATCGTCTCTTGTACTTAGTCCTATCCCACTGTTTGCTAATATCCTTCTTACAGTCAGTACAATATTTTTGTCTGTTGCTAGTAGGTAGATACTCTTTTTCACAAACCTTGCATACTTTTGGTTTGCTAGTTACGTTTTTAGTCAAAACCATCATTCCTTTTCACATCTTTAGCCCACCGTATAAATAAGCTCGATTGATTTAGGTAAATACCTAGCCGGCTTATTATAAGTCGATACACTACCTGTTAAGGCAGCACGGGATTAACATAGACAAAAGTCCTTAGCCTTCCCCGTTTTGAGTGGATTTTACTTCGGCATAAGCCCTATTACTCTACCGAAGTTTCCAGCCTTTGCATCTGTACGCTCTTTCTTTACAATTTCATCCTCAGGCTTTCCAGTCATTACAGACGCTGTTCTACGGTGCATATCCCCGCCTGTATTAAATAGCTCCGTCATGACCTCGTCACCTGATTTCCATGCCATTAAGCGAAGCTCGAACCCTGAGAAGTCAATGAAGAACAATATCTTTCCTGGTTTAGGTACAAAGAAGTTTCTAATCTTAAACTCATCATTATCTGGTCTCGGTACGTTTTGTCCGTTCGGATTAAAGCTGTTTAAGCGTCCTGTTTCTGTAAATGGACTATACCCGGCATGGATCCGTCCACTCATAAAGTTCAAGTACTTTTCACGTCCTACGATGTGCGAAGAAAGTAATGTCGTGTATTTTTGGATTTTCTTCAGCTGATCGATAACCTCTAACGCTTGTTCCTTATAAGGATGTGGTTCGCGTTTTGCGATACGAATTGCTCCACGCTCTAACTTATCTAAGGTAGGGTCCTTGTCAGGATCAATTTTTTCCCAATTTTCAGGTAATGGAATGCTGAGGTACTTTTCCTCATCGATATCGTTTAGCTTATTCTCAAGCATAAATGCCATATCGATAAGTGCCTCTTGATCAAGACTCGCACCTGTTTTTCCGTACTTAGCCACCGGTATTTTTAAGTAATCAAACATTAAGCTTTTCACTTCGTTCGTTTTACCTGATTTACCGGTATTTATATCAACATTGAACGTTTCTTTCGCGATTTGTTTAATACGTTCAGCAGCTTGTTCTTGCATAATTTCAGCCTCTTGTTTCTTTTGCGTTGCAAGGTTCGGATCCCAATTCATTCCCCAATACTCCATAAGACCGATAACACGTGTGAACGGCATTTCAATCTTATGGAGCCATTCCTCATATCGCGGAATTTGCGAAGCAATTTGGGACCAATATTCATAATGCTGCAGTGCGTAATCCGCATCTTCAGCTGAGTAAAGTAGTCCTTCACCTTTACTCGCATCAATTTCATCAAAGAAATCCACCTTGTATTTCTTTAAAAGGGCTGAAAAGTCGTTCATCGTTACACCAAAAATGTTTTTCGTAGCTGGTTTTAAACCCCATCCGCTTGTAGGTTTTTTCGGGTTATTAATCTTTTGAGGTGCTGCGATTTGTAAACACCGTACCCACATAATCAATGGATCTGCCACTTTTCCTAAAATGTATTTACCATACTTCGCTGCATATTTCGTTTCAAAAGACAAATTGACCGCAATCTTTAGTACATTTTCATTTTTGAATAAGTACTCATCGAGTAAATCTAGTACAACTTTTCTAGCTTCATTCCTATCCATACTTGGTTCAAATACTTGGCCAACTTTATGTGATATTGGAACAACTCTTGATTCATGCGCCGCTGCTGATAAAGATACGGTACAAATTTCGCCTTTCCACGGATCTAACGGTGTTTTTAAATATGCTTTTTCTAAACTTTCTCTTTGTTTTTCTGCTTCTTTCTCATCAATAGCACCTGTAGCACATGCTTTTTCTATATCTTCAAACGCCTTTTTGTAATGCGCTCTAATTTCTTCACTTGCTGCAGTCTCCCAGTCAAATCCTGCTTTACCTGTTTGTATACAACGCTCAAGGTATTTCTTTAACTCTGAGACTGTAAGAATAGCTTGGTAATCTTTCACTTGTTGTGGTTCTACTTTTGGCCAAACAATATCGAATTGCCCTGGCTTCTTCTTTTTTTCCATTTCTACCGCTAATTTCGATTCCTTTACCGGTACCTGTTTTTTACTACTCGCTAATGTTCTTGGTTTCCCGAATAAACTTCCAAGTTTCATATTTTCACTTCCAGTCATATTTGTCTTGCTTGTCCGTATAATTAGTAGTACTCATCTTTTATATGATCAAAGAGACCTTTCTTCATGCAATACGCAATATATGCATTAAATCGTGGCGTTTTTCGATAGCCGCCACTTGTTAAAAGGATCATCCTCATTTTCGCTAATTGATTTACGATTGCCTTCGCTTCTTCTTTATCGATAGATAGCATTGCTTCAACATCACCAAGTCGTAAGTACTTCTGCTGAGCAAATAGTTTAATAAACTCATAGAACTTCATTTCACCTGTTAACGTATCGATTTTCTTAAGATCTGCCGTAAACCTCTGGTATCTTTCTTCTGTCATTTCTTCCTCTTTTATTGCTAAACGAGCATAGTAATTTAAGCCGCAACCGGGAGCATTGTATAAAGCTTTTAAATACTCCCCAATAAACTCAACGTGTCCTGGCCAAACTTGAATTCTTTCACCCGATTCATCAACTGAATGTGTAAGTGCTGCAAGTGCTACTGCTAAACGAGCCACTTTATTCCGCTGATCTGAAGGAGATACAAGTGGTATATCATTCGCATTTCCATATACTTTCGCAAGGTCTGTTGCAACTTCCAGTACTTTATCAATCGTACCGTCTGTAAATAGCACGTCCTCTGGCTTACGTGACCAAGCATATAAGATGTTATTTTTCAATGTATCCTTCTGTATAATCGATGGATACGTAGCAAGCGTTTGGTTGTACAACTCAGGATCCACATCACTCGCTCTCATAAAAACTGCAAAGTCAAAACGACGTATATCCTCGTTATTGAAAATATCTTTTAAACTTTCTGCGCCTTGAGAGTAATCAGCAAGTCGTTTCCCTTTCGGTACGTTCCCTGACATGATGGCACGTACTCTACAAGGTGTTTCAGCTGTTACAGCTCGTTTTACTTCCAGCTTCCCGTCAGAACGAGCAAGCGTCATTTCACCATAATCATCTTTCGTAATACCTGTATCTTCATCAATCCAAATCATTTCTTTATCAGCTAACGGCCAC
The DNA here is from genome assembly GCF_008368965.1 of Bacillus sp. AY2-1. Lineage (NCBI taxonomy): Bacteria > Bacillati > Bacillota > Bacilli > Caryophanales > Bacillaceae > Bacillus > Bacillus sp. AY2-1. The sequence continues at coordinate 52,872 of NZ_QPEL01000066.1, forward strand.
GCACCCCAAACGATGTACCATGCACCTTGAGCACCTGACTGTTCCATCTTGTACGTTAGACCTGTACGAGAAGTACTTTCCGCATTCACGCGTGTTCCAAGTCCTGCATATTTCATTACTTTTTCAATGAGCGCGGACTTACCAGTACCTGTATCACCTACTATTTTTAATTCCACCCAACCACGTAACGGATTTAAATCCCACGGTACCTTAAAGCGAAGGACACTATGAAGTGTTAACAATACTGCAAGTAGCGTTTCATCGCGTTCTACGATGTGTGTTACGTTGTACGTTAAATCGTTACAAATAGCTCCTAACTTTTGTTCAATCGATTCTGCTGTATAATCTGCCGGCTGAAATGTTGCTAAATCTTCTTTCACTTGTTCATTTAGCTCAAAACTTTCAACCACATCCTGAAGCGGTACCGCACTCTTTACAAGTAGTGTTGACTCCTGATTCTTTGGATGCGGGTATACATAGCCAGTTAACTCATAGTACTTGTTCTCACTTACGTTTAGTCCATTTACGGCGTACACTTTTCGTAGTACATAATTCCCTTTATGTTGCTCTTGTTTTTCGTCATCTTCTTCAGCCATTGGGATTACAAGTAACTCTTCCACGTTCATGTTCTCTAAAATATCCGTATTGTATTTCGGGCAATTTGGTATGCCTGATATTTCTCGTAAAATACCTTTTATATTATCGTCACCTACACCCGTCATTTGAATGACTTCCCGATCACTTACGCCCAGGTCTTTATATCCTGTATGTGTATGGATGTCGTATAGAGGGCAATGTACCTTTTTACAACTTTCTCTGCCCCAGCAATGGTACTCAATGTTTTTCGGAATGATGTAAGGTGTATGCTTTTTCCCTGCAACCATGACGCGAGTTTTTACAAGCTTTCCAGTAAGGTCTGCATTACCTGTCTCTGCTAAATGAAGTAACTTTGCATTTTCCTCTTCTTCAGCATTTTTCTTAATGCAGTGACACATATCACCGGCACATGCTACACGTTCATATTCTTTGCTGCCTGGTTTCTTTTCTCCATGTAGTGAACGAATAAACGCACAACCAAATTTGTATGTATTATCACCGCTGTATACCGCATCAATAACGCTTCGCGTATTTGCGACACGCTGTTGTTTTCCGTACTCGTTACTCTCAGATGTAAATTTAAGCACCCAGTCTTCCAGCTCTTTCATTGTTTCTTCTCTCGTGTAGCCAGCGTCTTTAAAGTAACATGCAAGCTGTACTGTTGCCTGGTTTCGGTCACCGTCTTTTTTCCAGCCCCCATTTAAAATATCTACTACACATGCCGGTGGTTTATCTTTCTTAAACTGGAATTCTTCTTTCGCATACTTACGAGCACTCGTTGCTGCAGCTTGTTCATATTCTTCTGTCTTATTTATAAGTAAATACCCCGTACGAGGTCTGTATTTCATTGCCTTTTTACGTTCATCTGCCGTATAAGGTAGATCGTCAGCGTGTCTTGGTGATTTCGCTAAATCTTTAATTTCTTCCAACGTTAATTTGTTTAATTCATTTACACTAATTTCTGTTTTAAATAGGTTCGTTTTTTGATGCATACTGTTCGGTAAACGAATCATCCGTTTTTCTGTATATACCACAAGGTCTAGTGACGTGAGTCCTAGTCTATGGACTAAGTACCCAGCCATATGTTTGAAGATTTTATGAAGGTCGTTTCTCGGTTCAATACCGAGCGCATCGGAGCTTATTAAGATGTGGAATCCTTTTGATCCAGAAAAGTAAATCCACATATCCGATTCACGAATGTCCATCTCTTTCGTAAAAAATTCCACCAGCTTTATTGCATCTTTTTGGCTGACTGATGGGTCTTCCGCATGGTCAAGGTCAAAATATAGGGGAGCAATAAATGCCTCCCCCTTTACTTTTGTGTCGTTCGCAAATCGTTGAACTGTAGCAAAGCAATTGAAATTGAATGCCTCTCCCGTTTGGAATTGCTTCACTTCAGAGGAAGGGATTCGTTTCCAAGGAATGCTTCTACCGTTCTGATTGCTGTACCATGCGTCTACATATTGATATTCACTTGTTTTATCTTTCTTTTTTGCCATTTGTAGACGCCCTCCTTAATTATTCTGAAGCTTGCTCTGTTTCTTCTACGTTAATTCCGTAATCTTCTGGTTTAAATACACCAACAGGTTGGAAGTCGATACCGATCCATTGGTTACTAGCATTTGTACGACTCTTTCTTTCAGCTGTTACAAGACGTGTAACAATTCTGTTTACCCCAAGTTTTGACGGGATTTCTAAAGCTTTATATTTCCCTGTATACACATTCATCGCAAAACGACCGAAAATAATTGTGTCTGTTGGGCTAAAGCTCATTAAGTAGATACGAGGGAAGTCGTCCGGGCTTAATGTTGATACTGGTACCACTGATGCCATATAACGAAGCTGAATAGCGTCTAACTCGTATCTTTCTTGTGCTTGTGGGTTCTCAGCTAGCCACTGATTTAACACTATCTCTGCTTCTTCTTTTGTTCTCTCAGCTACAATTAATTGTCCAGCCTCCGGTGATTCTTCTAATCCCCATACAGACCAACGTTGCTCACCGTATCCGATTACTACATCAATATTGTCACCATACGATACATTCTCATCGTCTTTCTCAACAAAATTACCTTTCTTAGTAACTGTTAACCACTCGCCCATACGGACGAAATCCATATCGAGACCGTTATTCGCTTCAACAAACCCCTGCTTTGTTTCTTCTAAAATTGCTGTAATATAATTGCTTCCATCGTTTCTTTTCGCCACCGCGTTATTTTGTACCACTACTTCATTTTGATTTGTCTCTTGTGTCATTATTTTTTCCTCCTGCGCCCTTGTAGGCCATGTTTTTTCCAAGCTTTTCGTTTTGCTTGGCTTTTCTTTTTTCGATAGGTTACTTGTCTTCTACGCTTCGCGCGTTTCGTTTCAAGTCGTTGAACCTCTTCTAAAAATGGCTGTGCTTCCCTTGCTGTCGCTATTAACCCCTCACCAATACCTTAAACTACAGTCTTCATAGCATTCCAAACTTTACTAGCCGTATCTACAATTACCTGAAATGCTTTCTCTGTCTGTTCTTTATCTACTGGATTCACTTACTTCACCTCTTTCGCTGAAGCAATCAATTCTGTAACTTCATAAAGTGCACCTACATATTCGTACTTACCCATCGTTATCACCCCTTTCACCAAGGCATATCATTTAAGAAACCGGCTACTGTATCACGTTCTGTTTTCGGCTTTCTCGGTACCGTCAATCCAATTCGGCTGTATACTTTCCTACGGCTGTGATATTGGTCCTTAAATACTCCAACATTGTAGTCAACGTAATCGAACCAGTATGCCTCTTTATCCGGATTGTTTCGATCAGGACGCATAATACGTCCAATTTCTTGCTCAACCGATGAACCGCTATTGCTCTCCCGTGAATCACCACGTTTCGGCATTACCATGTGACCAACTGCTAAATGCTGCATGTCCAGTCCTTCACGAGCTAACTGAGTAGCGAATAAAATATCTACTTCTTTTCGGTCGCAAGCCTCTAAAATGTCTTTACGTTGCTGCTTTGTCACTTGCCATTCGCGAATTTCTTTTTCTGAATACTGAGCAACCTTTACCTGCCAACCGTACTTACCTTGCTTTTTATCTACCGCATGATCACTATCGATAAGCTGCTGTGCGTGTTTTTCATTTTTTGCTTTTCTCCAGGTGTAGCGACTAATACCTCCGTGTACTACAGCGGTATTAATCTGTTTCCCGTAATACGTATCTCCGTAACGTTCTTTCAATAATTTTTGTACGAGTTGTTGTAAGACAAAACAGTACCGGACAGATTCCGTAATAACTATCGCAGGTCCTAATGGATAATGTTCTACGATACTTTCAGCAACTAATTTTGCACGCTTCTTATCTGAAATAAGGTGACGAATTAGGTCTGTATAATCGAGATCTTCTCCACCAGCATCTACACTATCAATCTCGTTACGGTTACTTGCCGTCTCATAATTGAACTCGGTATATACGAATTTCACTGCTGGTTTTATTAGTCTCCCAGCTTCATACATTCCGTTTCTGCTAATCTCGTACACTTTCGGACCTACACCGTTGTACATATAGATTTCCAATCCATCTTTTCGAGAAGGTGTTGCAGTTAGTCCAATCATATTTTCAGCTGTTAACTTCCCAGCCGTTTCAATGAATTGTATTGCCGGAAAATGATGGGCTTCATCCACTACTACCGTCCCGATAAAATCGTTTAGTGCATCAATTAAATGTGGATTTCGCTGCAAAGTTTGCACTGTAGCAACAATTAATTTACCGTCTCCCCAATCATGTACACCGTCACCGAAAAAGCCGATACGACCGATACCAGGCATTGTATCCTTAGCTCGCTTTGCGGATTGATACATTAAGTCTTTTGTATGAGTAAGCCACAATGCTGCTTTACCCTTTTCGTAAATGTAGCGCATGCCCATTACGGTTTTACCTGAACCAGCCGGTGCTACACCTATTCCGTTTTCTCGCATAAGTGCTTCAACCATTGGTGTCTGGTCCTCTTTTAATACAAACCCGTCATTCCATTCCCCGAAACTAACATCTCGGCCATATGAAATCTGTGAGGTAATAACTTTACTTGGGTCGTAGCCTAAGTTTTTCAGTACCTCTTCCAGCTTTGACAAGAAACCTCGAGGCGTAACAATATCGCCTTTGTCATATACAAACAATTCAAGTTTTGCCTGTACACCCCATGTTGGTCTACGTTGTTTTTTTGCTTTCAAATACGCTGGATTATCAAATGTTAGCGCCTTAGTAATTGCTGCCTTAAGAGGTGTACTAGCACCTCTTATTCTGACGTTGTGTTTTACAAAGATTTGTAGCAAGTGAGCACCCCCGATAGATCGTAAGAAGGTTCGTGGTATGTAAGTCTTGGAAGTGGTACACAGGGAACCGTCTGACTTTGAAATTCTTCAAGTTTTATATGGTTCACATTTCGTTTTTTCATATGAATAAGAGCTGTAATAAGTCTGAATGCGTAAGCCTCGTCCAGCCCCTTGCTTTCATTTAGAAAACTGATAAACACTAAACCTAAATTCTTTTCAATAATTTGATCAAAGTCTCGTAAACCGATAATCTGATTCGGTCTCATATAATCTAGTGAAAATCTACGACTCTCTGTACGTTTCATTTCCGCTAATATATTTACTTCAGATGTTAGTACAATCTCATCGCCTGGACGGGTTGCACCTGCACCATCAGCTATTCTCATGCGCCATACATTCGGAACATGCCTCCAGCTTCTTCTGATTTCAGCTTGGAAATCATCTCCACGTTGTTGACGTTCACGCTGTTTATTCCTCATCGCTGTTTGTTTTGGATCCATAGCAACCTCCTACGCCAAAAACTTCAATAGATTTGCTTGTACGTAAGCTTTTGCCTTTACAAGATCAGCTGATTCTTTTGCTGTTTCCCAAGCATCTTTTGTTTGATAAATCTTAATGTCAATTGATGCTAATTCTTGCTCTACATCTGTAAGTTGTTGGCGTTCTTCTTTGCTGTAATGCAGGCGATACGCATCACGTAATGTATCGTTCGTAAGAGCGACTTTTTGATCATTTACATACGCAAATTGATTACGTCCTTCACCTTGAATTTGCATAAATGCTTCAGCTTCTTTTAGCTCTACAGCGGTTTTCAGCTTCACCTTTTGTTTAATGAGCGACGCTTTTTCACCATAAGCTTCTTCACGTGCCCTACCTTTTTCAAGAACATCCTGTACTGCAGCATCAATTTGTTGTAAGGATGCTTGTAATTCACTTGGATCTAATACACGAACATAATCAGTAGGTACCTTCTTACCTAAAATTTCGGTTGCGGCAGCAAATAACTTTTCTTTCCCATGGACTTCTTGTAGGCTACGAATTTGATTATTTAATTCAGTCATTTATTGAAACCTCCTCAGGATTTGTGCAACGTATCAGTCGAACCAATTTTTCAATTGATACTTTTTCTTTTAAAACCTGGTCAATACTGATTTCTACAATTTCGATATCTAAAGCCCACTTCGGTGTGTAGCCAGCAACCTTCAACTTTAGAGGAGTAAAACCAACTACAATACCATTCCAATTTGTTTTACAGTCTTTCTCTTTTTTACTAGAAATACATAATTGCACAGGTGTACCTTCACCTAATTCGTTTTCATCAAATTGCGGTTTAGTAACAATCACGCTCGTAATCCCTCCTTTGCCTCCGCTATTTTTGTTAACGCTATTTCCACTACATCAGGATTAATACAATCTGTCTTCGCAATACTTTCAACAATCGTATTAATATCAACTAGCACATCTTCTCCTGTTTCCGTTTGAATTAATGAGGCAAACTCTTCCATCGCATACGCTCGTTTCTTCTCAGCTTCAATCCGGCTACGGTCAAGTACTTCTTCACCAGGTTTTGCACTTTGAAGCGGAATCCGTTCTAAATCAAAAACACCTGGTGATTTTACATCGATAAGAAGAACTTGTATTGGTCTAGTAATCTCAGCTTCTGAAGCCGATAAACGTGTAATACTACCGATATTCGCAAACACTTTTCCATCCGAACGCTCGTAAACACCAAAACCTGTATGATCGTGGCCACACAAAACCAAATCCGCCTCTGTTTTTACATCTTGTACTTTTGTGTACCTGTCAAAAGGCGGATCATGATCAAGCAGCATTCCGTGAGCCACGTGTATTTTGGTTGACTCATAATCTTCAATAATATCTGGTGAATAACCATACCCAGCTTTATCAATTTGATCACTGTATGGTGTAAACGTTAGCTGCACATGATTACCGTCCTGGTGGAACATGTGAGCTTGCCCAGGATCATTAATGACTGTAAGCTGCGGAACAATTAACTCCAGTACTCTAAGGCTTGTCCGTCCATATGTTGCAAGATTGTACCCGTATATATCGTGATTACCAGCTGTTGTATAAATGGGAACTGGACTTTCTTTCAGTACTTTTGCAAACTCTAGTAACACACTTGTCGTAACCTCAGGTCTATCAAACGTATCTCCAGGTTGAATAATTGCTGTCACACCTTTGTATTTAGCTAAAGCAAAAATCTCACGTAATTTTGCAACTAATGCCTCTTTGTAGTTATCCTTACGGTTACGAGGATTGGTACCTCTTATATGTGGATCACCGAAATATAGAAACTTCATACTCTCACCTCTGCTTTTTCGTGCTCTTCGTAACGTTGTATCTAAGGTAATACCGCCATCAACAATATGACGCATTAGTGAAGATTGCTTGATTCTTTTTCTTTAATAACTTCTTTTGTAACTTCACCTGTTCCAAGATTAATTGATACATCATCGTCTTCTTTGATACCTAAAGTATTTTGAATTTCCATACAAGCAGCGTCATGACGTTCAAAAACTGGTTTTAATAGTTCCTCAGTTCGCTTTACGTACTTCTCACGAATAGGAGCAATCTCAGCTTTATATTCAGCTTGCAGTTGTTTTTTAATAGCTTTCTCAGTTTCATCCGCAGCTTGTAATTCCTTTAACTGAGCTTCCGTTGCTTTCCCGATAACTTCCTCAGTAATTTTTAAACCTGCAGCATTAGCTAATGCACCTTTTAACACGTTTTTAATTTCGCATTTCATACACATATCCAAATCTCCCTTTCTATAAAGCAGTTACTATGCTTTTTCCTTGTTTTTGTGTCACACCAAGTGCTACGTCACCTATCTCCGCCAAGTGAGTACTGTGCGTAATTAAAATGATTTGACGTTTAAATTTCGTACTGTATTCCTTCAAGAAGTACGCCACGTTCGGAGCATATTCTTGACTCACGTGCTTTCCAACCTCATCTAAGAATAATGGGCCTCTTACACCACTAATCTCCCCTACGGCCAATCTGAGCGCTAGACTAACTACGTCAGCTACACCACCGCCGCGATCATAATCAGGTGGCTTTAATTGCGTTCTTACATCTTCAGACTGTAACCAGTACTCCGCCACTGGTTGATTACCTTTTACAGCAATTTCAATTTCGAATCTGTAGTCTTTATCGAAAACAACTGTAAGAGCTGACGTAACAATTTCTTCTATACGACGTTTTGCTTGCTGCCTCGCATAATCACTTGTCTTTTGAAGAAGAATTTGTACTAAATCAAACTCTCCAAGTTGCTCCTCAGCTTTTGCTTTTCTTGCTTCTGCGCTTTTTTGTTGCTTAACTAACAAATCACGTTGACCGATTTTCATTTTCAATTTATCGCTTGCCTGACGGATATCCGCTCTTGCTTTTAGAAGCTCGTACATAAAAATAGCCTCCTTATACCTGCGGGATGAGTCGTTCTACATGCTCCAGGTTTTCTTTAACTGATGTATCAAGCTTATTGATTTCTTCCTGGATCGTTTCCGGCGTTACCCCATACTGTGCCATTTGTTCAGCGATTTCCGTTAATTGCTTTTCAGCTGAAGACTTTTCCGCCTCTGCTTGGATTTTTGCTGTTTCAGCTTTCTTTAGGTTTACTTTCGCGATTTCAATACGTTGTTTTAATTCCATTACTCATTTCCCCCTTCAAGTTGTTTTGATAGTAAATTTTGTAGCTCGGATTCCACAAACTTTTCTTTATCTTTTAAGTGCCCAATTATGACATAGCGAATAAGCGTATCCAGTTCTTTACGATTTACCATATTTAATTTGTGAATACTGTGATAAACATGATGCATACGAAGATCTATTTCAAATTGACCTTCCCCACTTTCTAGCGCAGCTAACGTTGACTGCACTTCAGAAAGTGCTGTATTTAAACGTCCAACGGTATTAACGTACTCATCAATTTCTTTTGTATTTACCAACACTAATCACCCCTCAATGAGAATGTTCAAAAGACATCGGCGATTCGCATAGCGGACAAACTCCACCAGCCTCGTTCCATGTCTCTTCCAATTCCTTTGTGTAATTTTCAATGTGCTTTTCATATAGTTCCAATGTGCTTGTACTATGACGAACTCTTTGATGCCAGATCATATAGTTTCGTAACAACTCTTTTAATTCAGCTAAATGAGTGACATTGTTCTCAGCATTTGCAATCTGTATTACCACTTCTCTCGGAACATTTAAATGTTCCGCACGACTTGTCCAGCTCATATAATAATTGTGTATATTCTGGTATTTTTGTAAGAGCACACTTATTTGACTTAGTTGTGTAATACTTGTTTCGCATTCTTGTAGTTGATCTGACGCATTACCAGGTACAGATAATCTTTCTACATCCTTACTTGTTTTTTCGTAGCCTTGTTTAACCACGCTATGTTGTACATAGAGTTTCTTTAACTCATCCGTTTTCTTTACTTCCTCTTCAATCACAGCTACATTAATGTTTTCAATTACAGTTAACCTCTCGACCTGTAATTGAGCTTCTTGTAATACTTGACTATACTTCTTATAGTTTTGTGATAAGATAGAAAGCAAAGAATATATTTCTTCGGATTTAGTAGAATCTTGTAACAAGTTACTTACTTCTACTAATCCATCAAATTGTTTTAATGTTTCAGTCAATGTCTTCTTGGCGGTGGACAGTGACTCGTATCTTTTTTGTAAGTCCAGTAGTGTTTGCAGACGCTGCTGGTCTTTTTCTGTTTCTTCAAGTATTTGTATAAGAACCGGCACTTTTGAAAGCCTCTCGTCCTCAACAAACGCTACACGAAATCTTTTAAATGCTATCTGTTGTTGAGTTTGTAGTTGCTGCAGTACATCTTTCTTTTTATGCAATTCCTCCACGTGCTCCATCAAACTTTCAGCTGTTTTTAACTGCTGTACTTTATCATCCACATCCAAGTACTCGAGTAAGTTAGCTGCTAATCTCTCAATTTCTTTTTCAGCTAGTAACCTCTCTTGCCTTGCTGCGTATGTATCTTTTGAAACACTTTTTACCGCGAGATCGACAGCTTCTGTTCCTGCTAACTTACCTAGAACTTTCGCACCTGATGACGGTGTCTCACTTATTAAGAAAGGTGCTTCAAGCTGGAATGCAAAGTTTAAAGCAGTAACAAAATCCCCAAATGTTTGCTTTGTGATGCCGAGTAATTGTTTTACTTCTTCCGGTACCTCTGACTTCTCAAATACATTTCCTGCATCGACTGGATCCGTTTGGATTCTGTACGATGTTTTTCCTTTTCTACGGTGCTTTGAAATAATAATGCCGTTATCCATGTGAATCGCTACAGTAGCCTGTCCAACTGATTCGTTTACGAAAGCCTCACCTTGAGGTTCGTTAAATGCTACCCAGCGAACTGCTCGTATAATGGATGTTTTACCACTATCTGATGGTCCAGTAATTACATTCAGTCCGTTTCCTAAATTAAAATGGCTATTTGTATGTGACTGGAAACCTTCTACGAAAATCTCGTTAATGTTGGCCAACACGTTCACTCCTTTCTGTTAGCTTTAACATGGTGTTTACCGCTTGTTCTTCTGAGCCATTCTTGAAGTAATTTTTACTTTCGCAGCATACAGCTTTTACGTCTTTTGCTTTTACTAATCGAGTCGCATAAGTCACGTACCGTTGCATGTGTATCACCTCCTTTCAATTTTTTAACTTGCCTTTACTTCTGTTTTTTTCTTTCTTGTGACCGTTACTTTAACACCTAAATATTTTTCGTATACTTCTTGAAATAGAACTTCCTTTTTCTCTGTACCGTAGTACTCGTTACGGACGTATAAGCCGGATGTCTTTTTCCCCACACTCCTCAGCCCCCTACAGTTTTTTCTACGTAATGAGGATAATGCTCTAAAAATTCTTCTTTTGGTGGAAATCCCAGTTCAAACGATTGTCTAACTTCTTTTTCACTGGCGTTTTGCAAGTAAATAGGTAAATAAAAATGTTCCATAGGGAACCCAAGTACAATTGCGATTTGCAAGGCTAATTTTCCTCCCGGATCGCGTCTACCAGTCTCTAAATCTGCTATATGACCAGGAGTCACACTAACCTTATCCGCTAGAGCCGCCTGCGACATACGTTTTTTCCCACGTAAATCCGCTAACCAAGTCCTTTTCATATGTCCACCTCCAGACAACCTTTAATGATTTTTATTATACTGGCGTTTTGCAAGTAAGTAAAGTGATTTTTCAACTTTTTTATGAACACTCATCTAATTTCACTTGCAATATGCGTGTATTTACCATTGTGTAATTGTCCAATAAAGTGTTATCTTATATATAGATAACAACAAAAAAATAAAAAACGTTTTATATATTTTTATAAAATTTATAAAAAATAAAATCGATGAAAAATATAAAAGAGAATTTAACGGGGGTAAAAAGTATGGATATAGGAACTCAATTAAAATTCTTACGAAATAGACGCGGTTGGACAATGCAAGAAGTCGCAGATCGTATTGGTAAAAACGATTCTACGTATAGTGGATATGAGACAAATAAAAGAAAACCAAACGCTGAGGTTCTTGTACAGCTAGCAGACATATTTGATACTACTACAGACTTCATCTTAGGAAGAACAGAAAATCCAAACGGTCTTAACTTTAATGTAAAAGACTTTTTAGATCAAGGCAGACTTCATTCTGATAGGGTAGAAATTACGGATGAGCAAGCTGAAATTGCTAATGTTTTATTAAGACAACTCCTACAAAGAAAGCAGCAATAAGTAAAAAAGGATTAGCCAGATGCTATTCCTTTTTTTGTTGCAATATAGCTGTAATTTGTTTGTACTGTTCCGGAGTAATCTGTCCTTGCTTATACAACTCCTCCATTAGATAATTCATATCACAACTTACTTTTTCAGCTCCGAACAACTCCCTAATTAAGCGTTTTGTTTCTTGTTTGGCCGTCTCTTTTTTCACCTTATTTCCTCCCCTTCATCCTTACCAATTTGTGAAATATGTATCAAGTGGTATTTTTTTCTGAAACTTCCAAAAACGTGACACGCCTATAAAAGACGAAAGACGCTACTATAAGTAGCGTCTTTTTAACTATTCATTTATATTACATCCCACCGGGATCGACCATCATTAATTGTACTTCTTTAGTATGTACAGTAGCTTTTTCTTTACCTAAATCTTTAGTCTGATCTGCACCAGCACCGATAACCCCAATTGATAACGCAAGTGCGCATAATGTAGTGACTAAAATTTTTTTCATTTTACAACACTCCTTCAGTTATTAAAATGCGCTTCGGAAGTTGCGCATATAATATACTTCCCGTTTTTTCAAATTTTTCTAAAGATTCCCTCGCGATAATTGTATCATTTTCAATTCTAGAAAGATAGTACATTTGGAAAGCAGATAGACCTTGATCTTTTAACCTTTCAAAAATTCTATAACCATTTTGCTTATCACCATATAAACACTCATAATAAGCAAGATCACCATCACTAATAAAATCAAAATCAATATTATCTAAATTAAATCCGAACTCAATATATAAAAAGGCAAGAGTCGTTTTAAAAGAGTTGTATTTTTGAGTTCCTTTCGGTGAACTTATACCTTCAAGGCATTGAATAGCTTTCAAGATATATTTTTCTGCCATTAATGGATTCTCAAAAATATAACTTTCACCTAAACAACAATATGCTGTAGCTTTTACTACTGTAAAATTCAATTCGGAATTTATAATCGCATGGCACGTAGCTCTACAGCTATCAATTTCATTGGCATGCAACTGAGTGTACGCAATTCGTTCCATATGCTGCATGCGTAAACAATCTTTAATATAACCGTTATCCATCTTAGCGACATAAGCTTCTGCCGCGTCCGCGTATGATGACATAGCACTATACCTTTGTTTATCATATTCTGCTGCCATTAGTAATGTATTTAATAATACCTGACATTCCAAATCTGATGAAACACGCGTTTTGTATATTTCTTCCAGAAGACTTTGTCCTTTTTTTCGATTCATATTCCGATGATTATATAGATTGTATACATTTAAATATTTACGTACATCTTTTTGAAGCTTCTTTAAGTCTGGGTCTTCTGTTTCCGCTTTGAACTTTTCGATTAACATATCTATAAGATCGTATTCTCCTGCTACTTGGCAATAACTCAATGCTTTTCTTACATTCAAGCTAGTTCCACACTTTAAAATAAAATCTTTAATCCTTCTTGTTTGTTCTATGGGACTTTTATACACATGACGAACCAATTTTTCAAAAACATCAAATTTCATTTCTCCAGTTACAAAGGACAGACCATTTGTAATTGTTGTTCTACTAATACCTGTATCTTTCGCTAACTTTCTTGTACTTATATTTTTTGACTGAATCGTGTTATTCAGTTCATTCATCAAAGCCCTCATCCGTATCCCCCTAAATAGAACACAAGACACAGCCCCTGATTTTCTCAACAAGAAAACGATCCATATGGATTTAAAACTATTTGAAGTATGATATACTTGAAGCTGACTCATGGAAAGTTTTACCTACATTCGCTAGGGTAAAACGTTACAGTGGTGTTACCGCACTACTGTAACGCCGTGGGTCTTTTTGCTCTTTTTTTATTATTTTCATCTTATCATAAAATTTAGAACATTCGTTTCACTCTTTTCTCAAACAATGTTGAGAAAGTTTTTTCTAAATTTTTCAGAATTCCAGCAAGAAACTTCCCCCATTATACTTCAGGGTAATGGGAGACTATTTGTCTTCTCGGTTTATAATTTTTGTCCCTATAAGCATACCGCAGATGATGAAATTCGAGAGAAGAGCAAGGTAAAAATGGAGTCATTATTTACTTCAGCACAAGCATAATTAAACTAACTAGTCATTTACATACCTTTTTACTTTCAAAAAAAGCTAACTGTAATTAATGATAGTTCAACCTCACTGAACATTACTCTTCACTATGAGAGCATTGCAGAATAAATCCCTAAACAAAAGCATTTCTCTTAGCTCTCAAACCGTAAACAAATAGGGTGTCAGCACGTGTTCCTAAGTTCTGACACCCTTTTATTTGTTCTTATATCTATCTGCTATACAGTTGCATGTGTCCCCTTATACAAAACTGCTATTGCCGCGACTATAAGGATCATACCCATAAAAGCAGGTGCAGCATGACCAAGCGATACATAGATTTGCCCTCCAATAATAGGACCAATCATTCTTGCTAAAGCTTGAATAGATTGACTTCCCCCTTGAATCCTTCCTTGTTCACTAGAACCGCCAGACTTTGAAAGCATCCCGTTGAATGAAGGCCCGAAAATTGAATCCCCAAAACCATACATCAGCATTCCAACGATAAGTAGTGGATAGAGTGAAAACAAAGCTGATGCCGCAATAAAACTGTATCCTATAATCTCCGAAACCATCCCAAGAATTGCTATTTGTTTATCACTAAGCTGGATCAAAAGCTTTGGCATTATAAAACTTTGTGAAACAATGTCTTGAAAGCCCAAAATTGAAAACATAAGTCCGATTAGTGCAGGTTTCCAACTGAAAGTATCCATTGTAAATTGCGTGAAAATTGCTTGTAAAGATCCGTTAGGTATCCAAAGTAAAAACGCTGAGACAAGTAACCATTTTAAATTTTTCATGGAAAGTATGTTTGCTAGCTGTGCAAAAGGATTCAACCTTACAAAAGTAATCTCTTTTAACCTATTATTTTTGTCAAGACTCTCAGGCATATATTTGATCCCATATACAACATTTATTAACGTTATGATTGCTCCAAAATACATAGGTACAGTATCACCAAACTTGGCAAGTAATCCCCCAATAGTGGGGCCAATGATAGTTCCCGCACCTACAACTGCACTCACCCATCCAAAGTATTTCGTTCTCTGCTCTTTTGGAATGATGTCTGCAAAATATGCGAAGATAGTACCTATGCTCCCGCCTGTTATTCCTTCTATTATGCGTCCAGCAAATAGTACCCATAAAGCTCCTCCTATACCAAAAACTAAGTACCCAATTGCAGAACCAAATAAGCATATTAAAAGTAATGGACGACGGCCATACTTATCGCTTAAAGCTCCGAGTACTGGGGCAGCTAAAAACACGCAAGCCGCATATACGGAAGTTAGTAGTGTAACAACTAATGCTTGTTCTTCCGGATTACTTGTATATGGCTGTACTAAGAATGGGACTACAGGCATGATAATACTGAAACCTATACCACAAAGAAATACAGAAATAAGTCCGAATAGTAAAGCATGTTTATCTATGCTTTTTTCAGTTTTCCTTTCATTTTGTGATCTAAATATAGACATTTAACTTCTCTCCTTAAAACATTTTGTTGTCGTGTCAACAAAATGATAACTCCGTTTTGTTGATTAGTCAACAAAAATAACATAATAAAAAAGCAGCCTATTCTCATTAGAGTAAGGCTGCCATTTCATTATTAAAATGTATTAGGATTTAATATGTATACCTTGTTTCTTTATTTCTGCATCCAAATGTCTACTATACTTTTCCACGAAACTAATTATACTGTCGAATTCTTCTTCAGTTACTTGCTCAAATACAGCTTTATCCCGCTCTTGAAACTCTTTGTGCAGATCTTCATGGATTTTATAAATTTCTTTCCCTTCTTCGGTAAGCCTAAAATAAATTTCTTTCTTATTTTCCGACTTTTGGTAGCTTTCAATAAGGCCTTTTTGTATGAGCTTCTTAGTCATTCTACTTATAGCACCGCGAGTCACATAAAAAGCCTCTGCAAGTTGTGTCACATTAGAATCCACATTATTTTCAATATATTCAATGCAGTGGACTTCAGAAGACTTAAAACCTTTAAGACCTTCTTCCATCTTATCTTTATTAAGCCAAACCAGCTTATTATATAATTCCCTGAAACCGTTCATGACCTGTCCTTCTTTATTCATGACCTGCCCTCCTCACCGCTCATTAGTACATTAAAACTATTATATTAAATTTCTGCTTACGT
Organism: Bacillus sp. AY2-1; assembly: GCF_008368965.1. Lineage (NCBI taxonomy): Bacteria > Bacillati > Bacillota > Bacilli > Caryophanales > Bacillaceae > Bacillus > Bacillus sp. AY2-1. The sequence continues at coordinate 68,794 of NZ_QPEL01000066.1, forward strand.
TTCGACAATATTGAAATAATTATTGTAACATTCAAGATATGTGTAAAAATTGGCGCTTAAATAAAACAATTCATTAAACAGCAAATTTATTGCTACTTACAATAAACAGTAGACAAAAAGTAAGAGCTAAAATTATTTCTCTTAGCTCTTCTTTCATAAAACTATTTCACTTCATTAGCGACAAAAAAGTGCTCACATACACTTGATATGCGCTGTAAGTCCACGTTCCCACCAGATATAACCGCTACTACTTTTTTTCCTTTTATATAGCTATCAACTTTTCCTGCAAGAAGTGCAGCAGTTGCTAATGCACCTGCACCTTCTACAACAGCTTTCCCACGTTGTAATAAATCTTTCATCGCTACTTCCAGTTCTTTTTCTGATACAGTTACAATATCATCTACTAATTCTTTTACAATTTCAAATGTTAATTCCCCTGGTATTTTAACAGCGCAACCATCTGCAATAGTAGGCGCCTCATAATGTTCTACGATTGCTCCTTTATCGTAAGATGCCTTCATTCCATGAACATTATCTGCTTGGACACCAATTATATTAATCGATGGATTAAAAGATTTTAATGCTACAGAAATACCAGAAATAATTCCGCCTCCACCTATTGGTACAATGACAGTATCTACATCCCACATATCATCAAGAATATCTAATCCAATTGTACCTTGACCAGCCATTACCTCTACATCATCATATGGATGTAAGTATGTCTCACCTGTTTCCCTTATAATTTCTTCACATTTTGCCTTTGCATCATCAAATGTTTCACCATGTAAAATTACTTCAGATCCATATCCTCTAGTTGCTTCGACTTTAGCCTGCGGTGCAGAAATTGGCATAACAATTTTACTCTTAATACCGAGTAAATGAGCAGATAATGCAACTCCTTGTGCATGATTACCTGCTGAACATGCAATTACACCTCTTTCTTTTTCTTGATCCGTGAGCCGCGACATTTTATTAAATGCGCCACGAAATTTAAAAGAACCCGTTAATTGCATATTTTCTAATTTCAAATGAATTTCTCCGCCCGTTTTACTAGTCAAGTAAAAAGATTTTACTAATGGCGTTTTACGAGCATTTCTATCTAGAATCTTGTGAGCTTTTTTAATATTGTCTATATGTAATGGTAGTTTTCTAGTTATCATACTTACACCTCTTCCAATGTTCTATTCCTAAGTTTTCGTAAGTCGTAGCTCCTTTATACGAAAAGAAAAAGTCTTTATATTTGTACCCCACTCTGAAATAAACACATTTGCAAACAATTCAACATCCTCTTCATATCACGTTCTTTATAATGATTTAAACATGCAATTTGGATCCAATTATTCTTTTGTAAATAAGATGACTCATAATGAACGATGTATCCTTGTAATGCTAATGCATCGCCTACTACTTTAGAAGAATGATCTTCGCTCAATACAATAGTAAGTATAATTGGCGCGGCATGTTCTTTAGGTGAAACAAGCTTTAAGCCCATATCAGTAATAACTTCTTCAACATAATCGTATGTCTCTTTAATTTTTACAAATGCCTTTTCATCTTCAAATCTCTTCAACGCTTCTTGCAATGCATAAATTAAATTCCATGATTGTGAGTATGGAATGCTTTCATTTTCTTCATACATGCCAATGTCCATATAGGCCGGCACAGCCTCGTTTATTTTTACAATGTGGTTATGAAAAACGAAAGAAATTCCTGTATATGATTTAATCGCTTTACCGCTAACACCACTTGCAAAATACACATCCTTCAAGTCTATTGGTATTGCTCCAATTGAGCTTATGCAATCTACACATAGTTTCATTTGATTCTCGTTACAAAGAGTATTTAGCTCGTTTAAATCGTTTAACATTCCAGTAGATGTTTCATGATGAACAAACCAAAGCCATTCATAATTTCCAGTTGTCATTATTTCTTCTAATTCTGTATAAATAAACGGCTCTCTCATTTCCTTTTTATACGTATCAAAATGTAACTGTGCTCGTTTTGCATGCCCAACTAATCTATTTCCAAATTCTCCATTTGTTAATACTAGTCCTTTCCCTTTTAAAGAACGTAACTGTAAAGCAATCGCATCATTGGCTAACGTCCCTGTTCCTAACATAAGTTGTACATGTTTTGCTTTTGTCATGTGAAGTAACCGTTTTTTCACATTGTCCATTGTCACTTGAAATGACTTAGAGCGATGCGAAATAGGCTTAGTACAAAATGCCTTTCGAACGTTCTCTTCAATGTCTACTGGACCAGGTAAAAACGTGTATTCTTTCGTCATAATACTTCCAACACTCGATTCTTCAAACATAGCAGGGGTAACATACATTGGCTGGTAGGTTGCTGCTTCTGTACCAACTAACGTATGGAAATCTTTGAATCCCATCTGCTCATATAAAGCTAGTTCACGTGTTGTTGCAGAAATGAGTGCTAATTCATATCCGTTTAGAAGCAAATAACGATGTAGAAAACGGATTAATCCTAACAACGCTCTTCCATTCCTATATTCACGTTCTACTGAAAGTAAACGAATTTCATACACTTTTTCTCCATGCTCTTGCAAATAAACATCTAAATTTGAAATTTTATAATCTAACGAGAATGGTCGTTTTCCCCGCACCGCGACCATACCTACTAATCTATCCTCATCTAAACAAATTAAATATGTATTTTCTTCATGAAACCTATCTATACGAAACTGGTCTTTCGTTTCTTCATGTTGTGGAATCTCTTCCACAAAAGTTTTATAATTTAATTTATGTATACTTTCAAATTCCCAATCTTGATCAGCAACTTTATAAATTAACCCCATGCCTTATCTCCTTTATCTATTTAATAAAAAATGATAAGTGGAGATTATCCCCACTTATTAAACATTCATTTTATTCTCGATTTACATATAGAATAAGTACAATAATCATTCCACTTAAAATAGTCGTAACAATAGAATAAGAATAAAGAATCATACAAATTGGTAAACAAGCAATCGTAATTAGTCCTGGCTTCGTAAATCCTTTAAATATTAAATAAAATACAATAAAAATGCCTATGAGGGTAAGCGCTATCAAATAATCAAATGCGATTAATCCTCCAATAAATGTTGAAATACCTTTACCGCCCTTACCTTTAAATAAAACTGGGTAAATATGTCCAATAATAACGGCCAATAATGTTAACATTACGAATGTAGGATCTTCAAAAAGATATTTTGCAACAGTAACAACGATTGCTCCTTTAATTGCATCACCTAAAAATGTAGCGATGAAATACCCTTTTCCATATACGCGCCCCATATTTCTTGCACCAGGATTTCCGCTTCCTTCACCCCTAATATCAACGTTATGTCTCAATTTTGTTACTATATAAGCGGTCAAGATGTTTCCAATTAAATAAGAAGCCACCAAATATAAAAACTGCATACTATTAATCATGTAATCATTCACTTTCTACATGGGATTACATATACAATATTCAATTACTACGTATATTGTACGTTTTAATATACATCCCTTTATACATTTTAACATCATATTTTTACAAATCATACAAAAATTCTCATACGCTATTTTTAAAAATATATATCCCTCATTAAATAATATGTTCCTTTCACTGCCATTTCTGCTTGTGATACAAATATAATTTCTTTCATACTTTCTTCACAGCATTTCTTAAATACAGCAAATATTTCAGGAACTAAACGCAATATACTGCCACTTACTGCAATTGGCGTTGAGTGCTTAAAGTTTAACTTGTTATAAACATTTACTGTAATCCTTGCTAATTCCTTTCCAGCTTGCATTATAATTTCATGTGCATCATCATTTCCATTTCTCGCTTCCTGAATAACTAATGGCGCGATTGCTGCAATTTTATCTTTAGAAGAAGTATATACTAAGCTTTTTATATGAGACGGTGTCAAAAGTTGAAACTGCCTTTGAATATTCAAACTCAATGGACAAAGACTGATTCCTTGATCAAATTGAATTGCCATTTTCTTTAAAGATTGTAATGCAATCCAATATCCACTTCCTTCATCACCTAAAATATGTCCCCATCCACCACTATACTCATACGCTTTTCCTTTCTTTCCAAGACAAATCGCACCTGTACCACCAATTGTTAAAATTCCGTCATTCCCTTTTAAAGTAGCTGCATGTGCGATCATTGCGTCATTGAATACTTCAATTGGTGTTCCATACTTCTTTTTTAGACGTAATGTTAATTCATTTGTATTTGCTCCACTTACACCCGCTAATCCTAAACAAATACAAACGCAATCCCCCTTTAATAACCCTTTCTGGCATTGATCAATCACTTCCATAATATGCACAAGAGCTTCTTCAAAATCTATTAATATATTTCCAAATCCACTTGTAGCTCTTGCAAATTCGTTACCGTCTTTATCAAATGCAATTGCTTCTGTCTTCGTTCCCCCGCCATCTACTCCAATCATATACTTCATATATTCGCCTCATTCTCTTCAAATTGGAAGGAATGTTATATTCCCTAAAACTACAGATTGCTTTGCACCTGTTGCGCTCGGCACATTACTCGGATTACGATGATACGTTTCGTTTGCTAAAATCGCAAAGGCGATCGCTTCTTTCGCCGCTGAGGAATAGCCTAAATCTTCTTGAGTAAATATTTTGCATTTTTCTTCCTTTAATCCAAATCGTATCATTTCAACAAGTGTACGATTATAACTTCCGCCCCCGCCTAAAATTACTTCATCGATTTCATAATACGGAAAAATAAATTCCTGATAATGATGAACAATTGAACTTGCTGTAAACATTGTGACAGTTGCCAATATATTTTCTCTACTATGCTTTTCAAATCGATTCAATAATTCAGTCACAAACGCTTCTCCAAACTGTTCTCTACCTGTTGATTTTGGTGGTTTCACGTTCAAAAATGGATGGTTCATACAATAAGTCAAAATTTCATCTACAACTACTCCCTGTTTTGCAATCTTACCATTTTGATCATATGACAACTGAAATAACCTTTGACATACTTCATCAATTATCATATTCCCTGGTCCAGTATCAAAAGCAATAACACTCTCATTACTTCGTTTACTTGGAACCACTGTAACATTACCAATCCCGCCAATATTTTGTAGTAGTCTATTTTTAGTTTGATGCCGATATAAAATAATCTCTGAATATGGTACAAGTGGTGCACCTTGTCCCCCTGCCGCCATGTCCATCGTTCGGAAATTCGAGATAACTGTCGTGTTCGTTTCATATGCTATTACTGCTGGTTCCCCAATTTGCAATGTTGAAGAAATAATATTTCCTTCTTGCTTTGGCTGATGATAAATCGTTTGTCCGTGAGAGCCTATTAAATCTAATTGTCTCAAAGGAAAATTGGCCTCTTTACAAACTTCCTTTACAGCATTGGCGAAGCATAAACCAAGTTTAAAATTCAAACTACATATAAGTTGGACATTCGAAGTTTCAATTGATAACGCTTGTTGGATCTCATTTTTCATATCATTACAAAATGGAACAGTAGTAAAATGGATGAGTTCGATTTTAGAATCTACACCACTTCCTTCTATATGAACGAGCGCTACATCTATTCCATCTAATGAAGTACCAGACATTACCCCTGCAATATACATAACGTGCATGACCTCCTATTTACTAAAAAACAATCATGTAAGTAACGAACGTACAACCAATCGAAAACAATATAAATCTAAAAAACAACTGAGCTTTCGATGCAAACGATCCATCAATGAAAGAAACAACTACCGTAAGCAAAACGCTTGCCGCAATACTTGTAACGAGCCAGATACTATGCATTTGTGATAGATTTAGCATGCCTAATAAAGGGACAAAAAGTAAATTTGCACAAATCACTCCAAATAATAATAAAAATACGCCTTTATAACTAAATTTTATATTCATTCTATTTCCCCCTTTCTAGTTTTAATGTGAAAGAAGTGATAGACAAAAAGTCTATCACTCAAAATAACAGCATGCAGATTAAGGATTAACAGATTCCCCGTCACCATTCTTTTCAATTTCAAGCATATTTTTGTCGTACATTTTAAAGAATGGTAAATAAATAAGGAACGATATTGCTATATTTATAAAAACTAATACAATCGCACGCCAATCTCCACCTGTTGCTAAATAAGCACCAATTGGAGCAGGTAATGTCCATGGCGGCATAATATGCGTTGGTGTTACAAATCCCATCGCTGTTGCAGCATAAGCTATAGTAGCTGTTACTAACGGTGTAATGACGAAAGGAATAATTAAAATTGGATTTAATACAATCGGCAAACCGAATATAACCGGTTCATTTATATTAAAAATCCCCGGAACAATACACGTTCTCGATAATGCTTTCGAATATTTTGATCGACCAAATACGATCATAGCTAACACAAGCCCTAACGTTGCGCCCGAACCACCAATCCAAATAAACCATTGATAAAACGGTTCTGGTGCAATAAACGGAAAATGACTCGCTCCACTTGCTACAGCTTCACCGTTCTTTCCTAAATACACATCCCAAAGCGGCCTTGCCACAGTACCTACAACTGATACTCCGTGTATCCCGAAAGACCAGAAAAACGTAATTAAAAATACAGGTATAATAACGCCAAAGTAACTATCACCAGCTTTTACTAACGGTGCGGCTAGTTTATCTACAACGTAATGTAAATCAACTTTAAAAACGACTGTAATAAGACTCATAATAATAATAACGAATGCTGCAGGTATAAGTGCTTCAAATGAACGTGATACTGACGGTGGTACTTGTTCTGGCATTTTTATCGTTACGTTATTCTTCTTACAAAATCTTAAAATCTCAACTGATAAAATAGAGACAATCATCGTCACAAATAATCCATGACCTCCGAGGTTTGTCATTGGAAGCATAAATCCTTTTTTATCAATTAACTCAGGCGTTAATGTTAAAAGTAGTGAACATACCGCAAGCTGTGCTCCTGATAAAGCATCTAATTTATAACTTTTCGCTAAATTATATCCTATTCCAAATGCTATATATAAGGACATAATAAACATAGTTAAACGATATGGTATTAATATACTTGTTTGATTCTTTAATGCCCAAACCGATATGAAACTATCTTTCGGCAGTGGTGGAAATGCTACTATTAAAAAGAAGCTTCCTACTATAATAAATGGTAACGCCGAAATAACTCCATCACGGATTGCTTGTAGATGCCTCTGCTCAGAAAGCCTTGCCATCGGGCCAGATAAGTTTTTATCAAGAAACGTGACAAACTTATTCATAACGCTTCCCCCTAACTGATTAATTCATTTACAGTTTTTAATAAAGTCGGGCCTCCAAGCGGCGTGTATGCTTGCGGTGGAATGATGCCACACGGAATAGATTCCTCCTCTGCAAATTTTTTTACAGAGTCAAATCGGTGTCTTATTTGAGGTGCCACCATTACGACATCCCAGCCATTCTTTACTTCTTCCTCTACCTCATTCGTTCCAATTGCATACACTTCCATGTTCAAACCATTTTTCTCCGCTTCTTTTTTTAAAGCGTTTACAACAATTGCACTGGACATTCCTCCAGAACAGACAAACAAAACCTTCATTTATTAATCCTCCTATACTTATAATTTATTACCCTTCAAATGAAAGGAAGTTTCACTTTACTAACAAGCATATGAAGTAGTAAATGAATTTAGTTATAATGAAAGTAAATTTCATTAAAAATATTTTTCCTATTAAATTAATGTTTCAATGTGTAATTTTCTCTATTGCAAGGCCAACCTCACCTCAGATATTATTTTAAATAATCATATGATAGGGAGGCGTATAAATGATCGTTAAACGTTTATTAATGATATGTTGTATCGTCATCTTGTTCATCCCTTTCTCTTTCATTTCCCCTCACTCTACTTATGCTGAAGTAAATACTACGTACAAAAAACATGAATTACGTGCTGTATGGATCGCATCAGTTCTGAATATTGATTGGCCCACAAAAACTGGCTTACCTATTGAAAAGCAGAAACAAGAATTTATAAGATTATTAGACGATGTAAAAAGCACTGGTATGAATGCAGTTGTTGTACAAATTAAACCAACAGCTGATGCTTTCTATCCCTCAAATTACGGCCCTTGGTCTGAATACATTACGGGTACACAAGGAAAAGACCCCGGATACGATCCACTTGCATTTATGATTGAAGAAGCACACAAAAGAAATATAGAATTCCACGCATGGATTAATCCATACCGAATAACGATGAATCACACTGATATAAATCGATTATCAAATAATCACCCTGCAAGGCAACACCCCAATTGGGTTGTACCTTATGGCGGAAAGTTATATTACAATCCCGGTATTCCAGAAGTGAAAAAATTTATAACAGAAGGTGCTTTAGAAATCGTACAAAATTACGATATTGATGCGCTGCATATGGATGATTATTTTTACCCATATAAAGTAGCCGGTGAAGAATTTCCAGATCAGAAAACATACGAAACATATAATAACGGTAAATTTACAAATATAGAAGATTGGCGACGTAACAATGTAAATGAACTTGTAAAAGATTTAAATACTGCTATAAAACAAGAAAAATCATATGTAAAGTTTGGCATTAGTCCATTCGGCGTATGGCGAAATATAGCTGACGATCCGACTGGCTCTAACACAACCGCAGGCCAAAGAAACTATGATGACCTTTATGCTGACACACGTGAGTGGATACAAAAAGGATATATTGACTACATTACACCGCAAATATATTGGAATATAGGTTTCACCCCAGCTGCATATGACATATTAGTAGATTGGTGGGTTAAAGAAACAAATAACAAACCGCTTCACCTATACATCGGTCAAGCGGCCTATAAAATTAATAATAACTCCGTCCCTGCTTGGTCTGATCCAGAAGAATATCCAAAACAAATTGCATTAAACCGGCTATATCCTGATATAAAAGGTAGTATGCATTTTAGCTTAAAAGATATTAATAACAATCCACTCGGAGTTAAAGATAGACTTTCAAAAAACATATATAAACATCCTGCATTAATCCCGCCTATGCCTTGGCTTGATCATGATCCACCAAAACAACCGACTTTAAAAGGCGCCATTCCAAGAGATGAAGGTATTGCAATCGGTATCATTGACAATAGAGATAATGATTCTGCTTATTACGCTATTTACCGCGTGAATGGGAAAAATGAAGTGGATATACAAAACCCCCAAAATTTACTTACTACTGTAAGAAAAACAAAACTTGGAGAAATTTATGTAGATAAAACCGCTATTTCCGGAGAAACGTATACCTATGTCGTAACTGCAGTTGATCGATTGCATAATGAAAGTGTGGCTTCTAGTAAATCTACTATTCAAGCAAGATAAAAGTAAGAGCCCCCATTTTTTTGAATGCGGGCTCTTATTTTTATTTTCGTAGTTCACTATATTGAATATGAATTCTATTCTCAGGGTTTTTATCTACTGTGTAAAGTACAAATAAGAAGAACCATTCTAGTGGCTTCATTAAAATATAAACAAAATCAGCCGACCATTTCGTATTAATATGTTTACTAATCGGATAACCGTATTTATCATAAAAATTACGAATAACTTTATGACATTTTGGTACCCGCTCCTCAATTACATTTTCAAAAGCGTTCGCAATTAATAACTGTCGATTAACTGTAATTCTTTCCCCATGCCTAATTCCTGCTCGTAATGGCTTAACGATGTTTTTATGGCCTTTCACAGAAACTGTACATAAATAATGCCCATCCCCGGAGACAATTTGAGGACTTGGGGCAGGAATCTTAGAATAATTAAAACTACTTGTTTCCATAAACACTCTTATAAAACTATCTGGTTTTTGGCCAAACAGTATTAAAATAAATTGAACAATTAACAAGACAGGAAATAAACTTATCATCCAGACTGTAGCCATTTTTTGATATCCAAAAGAAATACGATACAGCAATAATATAATTCTGTTGCTCTGCGTATAATCTTTCTCATTCTGAGATTGTATGAAATAACCTAATGTATTTCTTAATTTAGCTAAGAATAATAGACTAAAGGCAAGCATTCCAACTTGAATACAAAAGACTGGAATGTATCTCAATCCTCCTAATTCCGTATAAAAGGCAAAGCCTGTATGGGTAATATAGATGAATGTATATACAATGTTTACTATCATTAAAGTACTATAAAAAATATAAAATATTGGTGAAAGTTTTATTAAGCCTGTTGTTAATTTCCAATACGAAACTCCACCTAAAATAACTAAGAGAACTACTATCGTAATGTGGTCATGGGCTAAAGAAGCATATTGATCAGACATCATTCCGTTCTTTTCAAATTTATGTAATGGTATTCCTGCTCTTACATCATTTGCATTCCTCATAATACCTAAACCAAAGATAAAATAACTCAAACCCAGTGATAATATTTCCTGTGGCTCGAACTTTAGTATACTTGAGGAATTCTCCTCCTTCGATTGGAAACTATCCCAAGCTTTACTAATAGGGTAGCCAAGAAATATAAATAGAATTACAAATAGTATAACTAACTCAAATAGCACAATATCATACCCCTTTTATAATAATTGTTTACACAAAGTATAAAAAAACACTCTATATTTTACCATTTATTAACGTTTGTATATATAATTTCACAAAAGATTGCACTCTCTAAATTCACAAAAAAAAAAAAGCCTAAAAGCTGAAACATTCAACTTTTTAGGCGATCTCTTCTATTTATTCTTAAACTTCTCAGTCGCTGCCCTCATCTTCACATTTAAATCGTGATCAATCGAGTCGCGAATATCTCGCTCTACTACTTCCATTTCTTTTTTGAAATTTTCCAAGTAGATCTTCAGTTCTTCTTCCTTCTCTGGTCTTTGTGAAGGTGGTAATTGTACTACCAACGATAACATGGCCGTTAAATCTTTCATTAAGAATGTTTCAAGTTTATGTTGTTGTTCAAACATGCGTTGCTCTTGATAGTACGGAAGTGCATTTAATACCGAAATTGTAATATCATCAACCGTTCTTTGTAATGAAGGATTTATTGAGCGTTTATACGCTTGAATTGTATTTAATGCGTCTGGATAACGGTCATAAAAATACAATTTGTAAAATGATAAGTCTGTCGGTTTTACAGTTTGCTGCGTTTCTTGTCTTAAGAAATCTTTCACTTTCATCGCAGCCACATCGATATCTTCACTTGTAAGCTTTTTCGTAGTTTTTGCCATTACATGCACTTTTTTCTGCTTTTCTTTCGGTAACATCGAGAAGACTTGTTCTCTCGTACGTTGACCTGATGCACAGAATAGAGTATTTAGTATATTTTGTTCTTTCTTTCCTTCGGTGCGAATCCAGCGATAAAACAGTGGGTGTTGTGTAAATTCTTGTAGAAACGGTATTGATTTGTTTGATAACTTATCTAAAGAATCTTGCGCTTTTTTATATGGCTTCGTCCATGAAAAATACAGTTTCCGTCCGAAATATACGACTAAAACAACGACAGTAAATGCTATTAAAAGCAATGTACCGAGTAGTAATAGTACTGTTTGAATGAAACTCATTTGTTCACCTCCTCTAATAATCCGTTATTTCCTTGGACGCTGAATGAGTTTCTGCTTCATCTCATCATTAAATGTGTCTAGTTCAATAACAAACTTCTTACTTGACTCAATAATACGTTCTGACGATTTTTCAGATGCCTCAATTGCAGCGAACACATTTTGGAATGATTCGCGTAATTTATCCATGCTAATAGCAGGATTCTCAAGCAATTTCGTCGTTTCTTCTGTATTTTGTTTTAACGCTTGAGAATTACTTAACACCATCGATTCAATTGCTTCATTCGTCGCATTTACGGCATCAATTGTTTTACGTTGATTCGTTAATGCTAGCTGAATAGCAGCTGAAACTGTTACAACGTTTTGCGTCATCGTAATCGCATTACGTATTGCCTCTGTTAATTTTTCATTGTTTTTCTTAATGATGTCTACAGAAGCTATAGATTGTAATAATACACTTTTCGCTTGCTGCATATTACGTGTACGTACAAGTATCTTTTCTAATGCATCGTTAATTAACGGAATATCCCTTTGACGCTCTGGGTTTTGTTTTTCAGCTTCAAGCATGCCAGCAAGCTTTTTCCCTAAGTATACTTGTTTATCAAGAGCATGAATTTTATCGTGCGATTGTTCTTTTAACATTTCAAGACCAACTGTATCCTCTTGTAGGTTATCACGACCAATTAGGAGGGATCTAATAATTTCCTCGATTTGTTTATCTATAGATTGGTATTTATGCACGTATGTTTCAAGTGGATTTTTCTTGAATACTTTAAACATTATTTTCTTCATACCACTTGCTTTAAGTGAATTGGGATCAAGCTCTGATACCACTTTTCGTAATTCTAACAATGTATTTGGAATTTCTTCATTTTTCCCATTCATCATCGCTGTTACAGGGCGTTTTAAAGCTGATAACGTTTGTCCTGCTGCTTGTTGCTCTTTATCCCCTAAATCTCCTAGCTGAGACAATACTTTTGATAAATCTGTATTTTGCTCGCTATTTAACTTTTGTACATAAAGATCAGCTTCTTTATTTAGTTCCTCTAATTCTGCATCTTTTATAACTGTATCAACTACTACTTCTACATTATTATCTTTCACAATGGATACAGGTTCTTTTTTCTCGAGTTCAGTCAACAAAATCGCTCCTTTATTTATATGTGCGAATTCATATGCACTATATTTCATCAATTATATCGTATTTCATATACATTCTGCCTGCTTGAAATCGATTTTTTAGAAATGTCTGTTTATGCAGTCATTCCCTGTTTCTTACTATAAGTATACCTGTAATCAACATAATTTTCCTCAGACTTAAGACCTAGAGAACTACATGCTGAAGGCGGATTCTTCATATATTTCCTAAATAATTTACGTTCTTTCAATCGTGCTACACTCAATCTTTTGACATTCACCCTTTTTCAATGTGATAATTCTATTACGCTCACTTTTATTTATTTTTGCGAGCTACAAATGCTCCCTTTTGAAACGCTAATAACACCGTTTCAAACGTATCATCTTCTTCAATCATTTTTATAAACTCACCTAATTCACTCGCATGAGAAGTTGCATTATCAACAACAAGAAAACCTTTTGGTTGTAACATACGTTTTATATGCTCAAACCACCACATGTATTGCGTACGCTCTGAATCTAGGAAAATAAAATCAAATGAATGATTTAATTGCGAATCTAAAAATGCCCCGGCTTCTTGATTATGAATATCGATTCTTTGTAACAGGTTTGCCTTTTCAAAATTGACAAGTGCCTCTCCAACTCGTTCTGAAGAAAGCTCTACAGTCGTTACATTTCCATTCGTTTCTTCTACCGCATTAGCTAACCACAATGTAGAATAACCATTAGAAGTTCCAATTTCTAAGATGTTTTTTGCATTACACCCTTTTACTAAAATTGATAAAAATTGCCCCATCTCACGAGAAACATTCCGTAATTTTTCTTCCCTTGTTTTTTTATTTCGATCATGCTCTTCTCCATATTGTTCAAGTTGCAATAATAATGAATCTACTGTATCCATTCTTTTCATCGCCTTTCCAAGCAATATGATGAAAAAGCTCTTGCTGCCCGTCTACTTTTTATTATATGCGAAACAAAAACCTTTTTCCTGTTATATGACAAAGATTTATAATTTTTTATAGCATATTGTTTCGTTTTTTGGTAAAGTTAATTTCTACGTGCAATTATTCCATTCATATTATTTCATATTAAAATTGCAGTTATTAAATTATATAAACCCCATTTAAATGAATCGGTATTTCAAATTCAATTAAGCGCCCTTTTCGGACGCATTTTCTTTGTTTATATATTTCCAGAAGAAAGGATGCTTACAAATGAACGTGATTAGCTTAGATGCTGCTCGAAAACGAAAGCAGCATAAAAAATTAATGATTACTATACCGATTATTACACGTATTTATGAAGAAGACGGGGAAATTAAATTTGAGGTAGCTGGCGAAAAAGATGTACCTCTTGAAATGTTAGAAAAATAATAAAAAACGCATTTCTGAAGAAATGCGCTTTTTTATATTTTTACATTTAAATGCATAAGTTTTTCAGGATTAACCATCATATAAATATTTGAAATTTTCTCATCCTCAAATGCAAACGAAAGAACATACGTTACTTTATTATTTATTGTAACTATAACTCCTGGCATACCATTTACCATTTTGAAATCAACAGTGTACTCTTCTGTCAATCGTTGTGCAATCCCAAAGAACAAGCGCATAATTCGATCCGCAGAATAAATCGGATTAATCGCAGTCGTAACTTTACCACCACCATCAGCTTTGAGTATAGCATCTGTTTTTAATACTTCTAACATACCTTCCTCATCCCCACACTGTAATGATGATACAAACTTTTCAACATAAGAAGCCATTTTCTCCGTGCTTAATTTTGATTGCTTCGGTTTCTCCAAAATGCTTTTTCGTGCACGTTGAAAGATCTTCCTGCAGTTCACACTACTCTTATCAACAATTGAAGCTATTTCTACGTATTCATAACTGAAAACCTCTCTTAATATGAAAACAATCCTTTCTACCTCAGATAGTTGTTGTAAAAGTAATAAATATGCGGTGGAAAGGGATTCTTTCATTATAAATGACTTTGATGGCTCATCACTCTCTTCTACAAGTGGCTCTGGTAACCACATCCCTACATACACGTTACGTTTATGCGCTACCGATCGTAATTTATCAATTGAACGATTTGTCGCCATCTTACATAAATATGCTTTCATATTTTCTATAGATTGAGGATCTTCTATATTATTTAGCGAGATAAATACATCCTGAACGATATCCTCAGCATCCATAACGCTCCCAAGAATTCTGTATGCTAACGAAAATAATAATGGTTGATACGCTTCATATAACTGCTCCGTTTCCATGATGAACTACCTCACTTTCATATTGCTTTAAAATGTGTAACGCTGCACGTTTCCCGCTTGCTACCGCAGCATCAGCTAATATTTCATCATGCCCTGCCCAATCTCCTGCAACATAAATACCTGGCATTTCAGGTATATTTGGGCCCGGTTTTTCAACACGGTCAATATGAGGAAAATCATGTACTACTGTTATTTTCGGTAAATATTGCTGTGCAACAACTTCTCTTTTCCAATTTGGATGTAACAACTCCATCGTACTTTCCAACTGTTCTTTATCTTCATGAATATGATTCATCGCTAGCACAGGATTATGGTACTTAATTAGACTCACTGCAATTGATCCATCTTCACTTAATTTAGCTGCTCTCGATTGATTTGTGAAAAATATAGGTTGATCTAATCCTAATACAAATTGATGTGTAGGATTGGGTAATTGTCTCAAGCCAATATCTAATGCAGCAACAGTAACCGGTACCGATTGTTCACTCCATCTATGCAAACTTGTTCCTTCTGCACCTTTTATTATTTTACAAGCTTCTTTCGGCGGAGTCGTCACGATGACTGTACCTACTTCAAAAACCTCATCATCAACACAATGTATTCTTTGTTTATCTTCGTAATGCTCTATTTCCAAAACATGCTTTTTAGCCAAAAATTGCACGCCGGCATCGTTCGCTATAGCTCTTAATTTTGTTATTATCGTTTCCCAACCACCATCTACATAAAGCACTCCTTCTTTTATAGAAAGCTGTATTTGCTTTAGTACAGATGATGCTAATTGTATTGTAGGAGCAAACGTATATGTTGTCGTCCGGCATAGCGCATAAAATATATTGCGAACCATTGGATCTTTTATTTCATTTTCTGCCCATGTAGTTAGACTCACTTTTGGAATTTCTCCTACATCTAAATTTCCTAAACGAATCATAAGACGTGAGAATTGTACTTTTGCAGACCACGAAAGTAGTGGTGTTGATAAAATTGAGCGAAAATCTGTTGGGATGGTGAATATATCCCCTTTCCATATTCCATGTGCTTTTGTAGATGGTATTCCACCTGGAAGATTCATACCGAGCTCATTAAAAGTTATAAACGCTGCCCCGCCTCTATATAAAGCATGTGCACCAAGATTCATGCAGATTCCATTTTTATTTATAGTCATCCCTCGGCCACCGAATTGACTCGACTTTTCTAATACAATCACTTTCCTTCCAGCTTTCGCTAAATATATAGATGCTGTTAATCCAGCAAGCCCACCGCCAACAATTGCTATATCAAATGTATTCATAATAAAATCCCTCCTTATCGTTCTACATACAAGACGAACGATTAAGGAGGGATGTGACATAAAAATAAATTTTTATTATCCTACTTTATTTCATTACTTTTTAATTCGGTCATATTGCATACGAAATAACTCAATTGCAAATGGAATATCCTCTTCACTCTTTATATAATAACTGATCCATCCTGATTCAGGTAATACGTGATGTGGTTTTACCAATCCCTGCTTCACTAATTCATCTCGCTTTAACTTCGGAAATGGTAAATCAGCTAATTTATCACCATGAAGATGGCCAAGTTCTTTCTTGCCATAATTTATTTCAATACCACCAAATCGATGCGGTTTTTCAGAAACACCCGCCCAGCTGAGTACTTCATTTCTAATCATTTCACTAAATGACATGAACATTCACTCCTTATAAATGATTGATGTAATTTTAAGTTAACATTTTCATTACTTTTTTCCATCAATCCAAAGTATGAATGGGAATACGAATATAGTTTAATCTTAATACCTTATTCTTTATGGAATAAGTGAATTTATTAAGTTATCGACAACAGCACAAAACAAAAACTAGACACATATCCTAATTTTGTAACCTAACTTACCTATAGAAAGGCGGGTAATACAATTGACTGCCAACATCGACTATACCTCCCCCTCAACTAATTTTACTTATGATGTAAATAAAAGTAATTTTTTTCAGAAAGATGCCCAAAATTATATAAATGTACTTGGCATTAAACAATTAAATACTTTAGAAAATACTTCTTTATTAGATATTTATTTAAGTACAGGAAATGTTGTAGAACCACATATTCATCAAAATGCAGCTGAACTTGTTTATTGTATTTCAGGGTCTGCTGTTGTTTCTTTACTTAATCCATTTACGAATCAAATATTAAACTTACCGATAAAACCGGGGCAAGTTGCCAACATTCCACAAGCGTGGTGGCATTATGAAATTGCTACAGCAGATAATACTCATTTATTAGCTATTTTCAATGCCCCAGCGCCAGAAGTTATTTTCGGTTCTGACATTTTAAGATTAACTCCGGCTCATATGATGGCCCATACTTACTGCCTCAATGAACAACAATGGAAACAAGCGATTTCTCCTATTCAATCAACTACTGTAATTGGTCCTCCGGCAAACTGCAATCAAAACCGTGAAATGAAAAATTATCCAATCCACCCCCTTACTCAACAGCCTAATCCCTATCGCCAAGATTCTTATTACTTTCCTCTGTACTGAGGTTATTAATTTGTAAATTTTCAAAATAATCATCATTTATCTCTTAGGAAAATACCGAGGAGATTTTTTATTGTATCTTCTCTTCCTATTAATAATAGTAACAATTGATAGTATACACACATATAATATTTATATATTAAATTGGAGG